>PXDM01000005.1 GCA_003565055.1 Paracoccaceae bacterium | reverse complement strand
TCCTTTGGGCATCACGACGAAGGGCAAGAACCAATGAGGAGAATCGGTATCGATGCTGCGGATGTCCGCATTCTCTGTGCGTTGCAGCAGCACGGTCAGCTCAGCAAAACGAAGCTCTCAGAGCTTGTGAACCTCTCTCCGACGCCCTGCTGGATTCGTTTCAATCGATTGAAAAAGGAAGGCCTGATACGCGGATACCACGCCGACATCGCCGTCGATAAAATCAAGAATTTCACGAAGGTGGTTGTCACGGTATCGCTCAAGGAGCATCGCAAAACGGATTTCGAGCGCTTTGAGAAGCATATCTGTCAGGTCGATGAGGTCGTCGAATGCCTGGCAACGGGCGGCGGAATGGATTACGTGCTGAAAGTCGTGACAAGAAGCCTTGTAGACTTTCAGCAGGTGATGGATGAACTCCTCTCGGCAGAGCTGGGAATCGATCGGTACGTGACCTACATCAGAACCAGAGAGATCAAGTCCTCCCAACCCGACCTGGCCAAGCTGATGTTCGAGCCAGACAACTGATGGAAGAAGGCGCCAAGGCCCTGTCGGACCAATCAGGCTGCGCTTGCCAGAAGTTTGGTCTTTTTATTCTCCGCCCCCCCGGGTTTTTAGCCTGACTTTCAGACCCTTGCCCGTATTTCCTTAGCTATGCTCATGGCAGGAGTAGCCCATTGATTTCTCCAAAGAGAGAGAACCCTCATGAACGCGAGAGATGACTTCGGATTCGGAACCCAGGTGCGGAAATCCCCCTACTTTGACGCGACAGTTCGTTGGGGTGCCACCGCTTTTTCTGTCTACAACCACATGTACATCCCGCGGGACTTTGGAAACCCCGTGCAGAATTTCTGGAACCTGTTGAATGACGCGATCCTTTGCGACGTTGCTGTCGAACGTCAAGTAGAGATAACCGGACCGGACGCTGCGAAATTCGTGCAGAGCCTGACCCCCCGTGATCTGTCAAAAATGGCTGTCGGACAGTGCAAATACATACTGATCACCAATGCACACGGCGGCATCCTCAATGACCCGATCCTGTTACGGTTGGCAGAAAACCACTTCTGGATCTCACTGGCGGACAGCGACATTCTTCTGTGGGCGCAAGGTGTTGCGGTTCATTCCGATATGGATGTCAGTATCTGCGAGCCCGATGTTTCCCCCTTGCAATTGCAGGGCCCGAGGTCGGGCGAGGTGATGCGTGCGCTCTTTGGCGAAAGCATCATGGACCTTCGCTACTACTGGTTCCGTGAGGTTGAGCTTGACGGTATTCCACTTGTGGTCTCCCGCACAGGCTGGTCGAGCGAACTGGGTTATGAGCTCTATCTGCGGGACAGTACAAGGGGCGACGAGCTATGGGAGAAACTCATGGCTGCAGGCGCGCCCTACGGATTGAAGCCCGGCCATACCTCGGCAATCCGCAGGATCGAGGGTGGCATGCTGTCGTACCATGCTGATGCCGATATCAACACCAACCCCTATGAACTCGGTATGGACCGTCTGGTGAACCCGGATATGGAGGCCGAGTTTATCGGCAAGGCGGCGTTGAAGCGCATCCGCGACAATGGTGTCAGCCGCAAGCAAGTCGGGCTGCGTATTGATGCAGCTCCTCTCAAGGGACCAAACACCACGTTCTGGCCAATTAACAACAAAGATGGCGAAACCGTCGGCAAGGTGACATCTGCGATCTATTCCCCACGACTTCGAAAGAATATTGCCCTTGCCATGGTCGCAGTTGAATACGCAGAGCTCGGCATGGAACTCAAGGTTCAAACCGTAGCCGGGCCGGCACAGGCGGTTGTCGTCGAAAAGCCCTTCTACGACCCGAAAAAGAAACTTGCTATCGCCGTTTGAACCCGGGAGAGATGCCTGTGTACACCATGCGTCTTTGGGTCGTTCGGTACGCGAGAGCGTTCGAATTCGTTTACCGCTGTTTCGAACCGGTAATGGTCAGGCTACACCCGTTATGGAAGTCGGTAGGTTACCAGCGCGCTGAAAAACCGGTGGCCGTGCTGGAACGGTTTTCCAAGGAGCTGCTGTTCGACTGCAAGATGTGCGGCCAGTGCATCCTCAGTTCTACAGGCATGTCCTGCCCCATGAACTGCCCCAAATCCATGCGTAACGGGCCGTGCGGCGGTGTCCTTCAGAACGGGAACTGCGAGGTCCAACCCGAGATGCGCTGTGTCTGGGTGGAAGCCTGGGCAGGAAGCCGACAGATGACTCTTGGCGATCGAATCAATGAGGTGCAACCACCGGTTGATCACCGCAAGAGGGGCAGTTCATCCTGGCTGCGAGTGGCCCGTAGGGCTTCTGATCCGAAACCAGGAGAATAGCGGGCGCTCAGGGTGGGTCTAGAGAGTCACTGACTGTCTCGTGCGCTCTGCGCCAACCTTATACCGTTTCCCGCCGTCACGTTTCGCGACATACATCGCTTCGTCCGCATGCCGAATCAACTGCGTGTCGTCCTCGCCGTGCTCTGGGTACACCGCAATACCCAGACTTGGAGCCGCAATCAACGTGATTCCTTCCAGGATATAGGGATCACTCAAGGCGAAGAGAATCTTCTCCGCCACGATAGTCGCATCGTCTTCCGTGCTGATGCTATCGAGCAGAATGGCGAATTCGTCACCGCCCAGGCGGGCGATGGTGTCGGACGCTCGCACACAATGTTTCAGGCGGTACGCGACTTCCTGTAGCAGATTGTCGCCCATGGTGTGGCCATGCGCGTCGTTGATCTGCTTGAACTTGTCGATGTCGAGATAAAGCACGGCGAGCTGTAGGGATTCTCTCTGCGCCCTCGTCAGGGCATTCTGCAGGCGATCCTGGAATAGAGCGCGGTTTGGCAGTGAAGTCAGTTGATCGTATTGTGCAAGATATTCCAATCGAGAGTGGACGCGCTTACGCTCTATCGCGGCTGCTAGCTGATCCGCCACAAATTGCAGCAATTCCTTGTCTTTTTCTGTATACCGGCCGGCCCCGGAATAGCTCTGAACAACCAGGGCGCCGAGAATACCCGTATTCGTCATCAGGGGCACCCCAAGCCAGTTCCCGGAATGCTTGCCGTCGGTGTCAGGCGCCAAAAGCAGCGCTTCCCGAGAGCGAATGACTTCGGTCAAGCGGGTATCGGCTTCCAGCACTCCAGGTGCCGGTTTTGGTTCATGTTGATCCACGTAATACGGGAAACTGAGTTGGCTATTCGCGGCATCGTAATCTGCAATGGAAAAATGCTCGGCAGGTAATAATTCACCGATCATCTCATGCACGCGTTCGTACAGCGCCTGCAGATCCCCAGCCAGGTGGGCAGCTTCCGAAATCGCGTAAAGGGCGGCCTGCATCGCTTCAGCACGCTTACGTTCAGTAATATCCCTGGCCACACCAACCCGCACCTGCTCCGCCTCGAGCCATTGGGCAGACCACATGACATGAACGATATGACCGTCCTTGTGAAAGTAACGGTTCTCGTGATCAGGCGCAGGCTGGCCCGCATTGATACTTTCAACTATCTCGCGGATACGCGCGCGATCGTCCGGATGCATCATTTCAAAGGACGTCCGTCCGATCATTTCTTCGGGCCGGAAACCGAACACCCGCTCACTGGCTGCGCTGACCGATAGAAAGCGGCCGTCTATAT
>PXDM01000201.1 GCA_003565055.1 Paracoccaceae bacterium | reverse complement strand
CCTTTCGACAGTTCCGCCACGGTTGGGGTCTGGGTCACGCAATTGCGGTCGCCGCGTGGGCATTTCAGGCGCACATGAAAATGGTAATTGTGCCCGACGGCGGGGCGGATTTTCTGCAACCAGGCTGTATCGCTGCGAGTCGCAGTGCGGCACATCTCGATCTTGACTGCCGCCGCCACGAAAATTCGATCAACGCGCGGATCGAGCGCCGCCTGTTTCATCAGCTCGTGATGCTGGCGCGTCCAGTTGGAATTGACGCGGCGCTGGTCTTCGGTGCGCACGGAGATCGAACTGATACTCTCGCGCTCGGCCCGGCTCAGGTTTAGCCGCTGCGGCGGCAGCATCCAGATGTCGATATCGAGCCCGATCTGGTGGCTGGCATGGCCCGAGGTCATCGGCCCCCCGCGCGGCTGGCTGATATCGCCGATATAGAGCCCGCGCCAGCCGATCTGCGTGGCCTTGCGTGACAGGTCCTGCACATAGGCGATCGCGTCGGGATGCCCCCAGTTGCGATTGCGCGACAGCCGCATCGCCTGCCATGTCGGCCCGGTCTCGGGCAGGCGCACCAGCCCTGCCGCGCAGCCATTGGCGTAGGAGCCAATCGCCTCGGGCGCTTGCATCGAGGGCATGGGATGCGCGCCAAAGAGCTGGTTGGCGAGCGATTGCGCTGTGCCATTCTGGGGCAGCAGGGCAAGGATCAGGGCGAAGAGGGGGATGCGCATGTGAATTCGGGCTCACCTTCGGGTTTGACCCAGACTAACAGCACAAGCCCCAACACGAAAAGCCCAATCAGTGGGGTTACGCCGAGGCGCTGGCTTTCCGTCAGGGTCGTGGCCAGCGCAATCAGCGCGGGCGCGACAAAAGACAGCGCTTTGCCCGAGAGCGCGTAGAGCCCGAAGCCTTCGGTCATCCGCTCCGGGTCAGCCTGCCGCGCCATCATCGTGCGCGAGGCCGCTTGCAGACTGCCCCCACCCGCACCGATCAATGCGCCGCAGATATAGAAGATGATGTCGGGCAGGCGCGAGTCCGCCGCGACGGGACTGAAAAGCACCATGCTGCGATCCGTGCTGACGACGATCACACAGACGAGGATCAGCAAGAGGATCGCGCCAACGATCACGGGTTTCGGGCCAAATCGCGAATCAAGCCTGCCTGCGAGGACGCAGGCGACCGCGCCGACGCCCGCCGCGAGGATGCCGAAGACGCCGAATTCCACAACCGACCAACCCAGAACGCCGACTGCGTAAATCCCCCCGAACGCATAAATGCCATTCAGCGCATCGCGGTAGATCATCGAGGAGCCGAGATAGGCGAAAAGACTGCGCCGCCCCGGCAAGGCGCGCAGGCTGTCGCGCAGCTCGGCCAATCCGCGACGGACCGCGCCGGGCGGAGCAGGGGGGCGGGGCGGCTCCTTCACCCAAAGGAAGAACGGGATCACGAAGACCAGATACCAGAGCGCGGTGAAGGGGCCGACGGCGCGCGTGCCCTCGCGCGCCTCCGCATCCAGCCCGAAGACAGGCGCGAGGCCGATCAGGGTGCGGCCTTCGTCATTCTCGGCGAGAAAGAGCAGCGTGGTGAAGAGCGCCACCAAGCCGCCAACATAGCCGACCGCCCATCCCGTGCCCGAAATCCGGCCCCAGTCGCTGCGCGGGCCGAGGCTCGGCATCAGGGAATTGGTGAAAACGATCCCGTATTCCAGACCGACCAGCCCGATGGCAAAGGCCACCAGCACCAGCAGGATGGTGCCAGTTGGCGCATCCGGCACCGCCAGCCAGAGCGCGCTTGCCCCCAGCACATAAAGCGCCGACCAGAGCAGGATCCACAGATGCTTGCGGCCCGAACTGTCGGCAATCGCGCCCAGCACCGGCGCGCAAAGCGCCGTCAGCACGCCCGAGATCGCGAGCATCCAGCCCCACATTGCCTGTCCGCTCACCGGGTCCGGCGCGACTGTCGAGGTGAAATAGGGCGCGAAGATCGCGGTCAGCAGCAGAATGTTATAGGGCTGGTTGGCCCAGTCGAACATCCACCACCCCCAGATGCGTTTGCGACTGTCCGTCATGCGCGCCCCTCGCCTCTCGCGCCACCCGTGGCGAGCGCTCCCGACATTAGGCAGGGCCAGCACGTGCTGGCAAGTCGCCTGACCCCACGCGGCAGCACGAAAAGGCTGGCCGGAGTACGCCCCGACCAGCCACTGTCACATCAAGACTGAGACCTGCGCGCTCACTCCGGCATGATCACAGCATCAATCACATGAATGACGCCATTCGTCGCCTCGATATCGGCCTGAACGACGGTCGCGCCGTCAATGGTCACAGTCTCGCCGACGCAGACAGTCGCCGTCGCGCCGTTTACCGTCTCCACATCGGTGCAGCCCTCGGTCAGATCACCCGACATGATCGCGCCGGGCACCACATGATAGGTCAGGATCGAGCTCAGGGTCGGGATGTCCTCCAAAAGCCCCTCGACCGTGCCTTCGGGCAGGGCTGCGAAAGCTTCATCCGTGGGGGCAAAGACAGTGAACGGACCTTCGCCCTGAAGCGTTTCCACCAGATCAGCGGCGGTCACAGCGGCAACCAGGGTCGTGAACGCGTCATTCCCGGCGGCGATATCGACAATATCACCACCGTGTTCATGCGCTGTCGCGACTGCTGCCATAGGCAGAATGAGCGTGGACGAAAGTGCGATTGCTTTGAGAGACGATTTGAACATGGATAACCTCCTTTGACGTATCGTCGTTGATACGCCAGCAACTACGCCCGGTCCCAAAGGTCAGATGAGTATAAATTATTTGTTCAAGCCGTTGAAAAGATGGGCGGAGCTCCTATGCCCCGCCCATCGCTCAGATCAAGTCACGAACCTGTGCAGACTCGCGATCGCGATGTGATCTTTGATTGCGGATCAATGCGTTCCGGTTGCGGAGGCGACGATCTGCTGGAGCAGGTAATTCACCGGACGCATGGTCGGCTCATCAGATTCGCGATACCCCACGACGACGGGCGCACCGTCCTCCGCGGCCTGATAGACGTAGATGTTATATGGACAGAATTGCAGGTTGCGCAGCTTTTCCTCCATCACCTCGCGTGACAGGGCGGCTGAACAGAAAGAAAAAATCCGCGCATCCGTGAACAGGTCTTTCTCTGCGTCAAGGTCTTCACCCGTGCGCGCCAGCATCTGCCCGACATAGCTGATGCTGTCGATCACCAGCCCTTGATTCGTGATCGCATCCTCCACGTCCATCACCACATCTTCGAAATCCGCCTCGACATCGACCGTGTGGAACCCGTCTGCCAGTGCGGGCATGGCCAGAAAGATGGTGGCGATTGCGCTCCCGATCAGCTTTTGCATGCGATCTCTCCCTTTGTATGACTGCATATTGCAGATTGAAGATACGAGTTTTTGACCTGTCCGCAGTGACACAGATCAAACTGACGGGCGCGCGCTGTTTTTTGCATTTCTGTCATTTTCCCTCTTGCGGTGGTGGTATTGATTGCCTAGATAGCGCTCACTGGCGGCGGGAGTTGCTGGGAGCGGAAGCGGCGTTGGTTGCTGATGCGTGAAATTCGAGGCAGGTTTGCAGTGTTGCGCCGAAGGTTTTGGGCGCGACGTTGTTTTTTGTCTTGTTGCTGTT
>PXDM01000177.1 GCA_003565055.1 Paracoccaceae bacterium | reverse complement strand
TGTTGCGCGAAGTGGCGCTCGACAAGGCCAATGGCTTTACCGGCAAGACCGTGATCCACCCCTCGCATCTGCGCTATGTGAACGCGATGCAATGCGTCACGCGCGAGGAATATGAGGATGCCTGCCAGATTCTCGACACATCAGGCGGGGTGATCAAATCCGGCAAGGCCAACAAGATGAACGAGATCAACCCGCATCGAAGCTGGGCAAAGCGCATTTCCCGGCTGGCCGATGCTTACGGTGTGGTCGAGGATGAGCGCAGCGTGCTCAGGCTCTTTACCGCAACCCCGCCGATGCTGGCCGGCCTGTCGCGATGATCCGGCCTGTAGCCCCTGTGATCGGCTATGCCTGCGGCGTGTTCGACATGTTCCATATCGGGCATCTGAACCTGCTGCAGCGGGCGCGGGCGCACTGTGACCATCTGATCGTCGGCGTGACCAGCGACGCGTTGGCCGCACAGCGCAAGGGGCAGCGGCCTGTCGCCTCGGAAGCCGAACGCATGGCTATCGTTGCGGCGCTGCGCTGCGTCGATCAGGTGGTGGCGCAGACCGATATGGACAAGTTCCGCGCCTGTGAGCGGCTGGGCTATCACCGGCTGTTCGTGGGCGATGACTGGCAGGGCCACCCTGACTGGGTCGCGCTGGAAGCACAGCTTGCCCAGGTCGGCGCGCAGGTCATATATTTTCCCTATACGAAAGAAGTCTCCTCGACACAGCTGCGCGCCTATCTGGACCGGATGGAAGGCGTGTGACACGGCCCTGACCGCCGGGCCTCAATCCGGGGCAGGCAGACTCACGGGACCATCGGCCTCTATGGTCAGCGTGGCTGTCGCCGGGGGGTGTCGCGCCATATGCGCCCCGTAAGGCAGCATCACGGTCAGATGGATCTGCCCGTCGCGCCGGATGACATCCGAGACAATCCAGGGACATCCATGGTCTTCGAAGCTCAGCGGGATGGCCTCGGACACATGGGAAAAATCATGGATCTGTCCGTTGATCATGAGACCGTCGCCCGCGCGTTCCAGAACGAGAAGGTCATCACTGCGGACCGGGGTGAAGGTGATCTGCATGTTCAATCTCCTCAGAACCAGCGGCCGACGGCGATATAGCTGATAGGGTCAAGATCACTGGATGACACGAAGGAAAACCGTCGAAACCAGACTGAAAACAATGTGCTGCCGCGCACATTTACCCAATGGGACAGCGTTTCGGTAGAAGCTGCGACACCGGGAGGGAAGGCAAAACTCGCCGGATAGCTGAACAGTTCCGTATTTGACCGAAACCCCGCACCGGTACTGACCGTCAGGGGCTGCGTGGCGGTAAATGTGTTCCAGCATATCTGTGTTCCGTCTGCGAAACGTATATAGTCGCCATTGGCATTCTGCCCGCGCTCGATCACCGCCCCGGTGGGCTGGCCTGCGCTTTGAGTGACCGACCCCAGCAGATTGCCGCGCGAATAGCCGTGTTGCGCCTGCAGGACACGGCCTGGCGTGGTATCCGCAGGGTCCGCGCTCAGATCGGCCTGCGCCGCACTGCCAAGCCCCAGCGAGACCCGTGCCTGCGCCGCTGTAGCCGCCCCGGTGCCGCCATTGGCGATGCCCAGCGTGCCGCTGACCGCCGCGCTCTGGTTCAGCGCAACCGGCCCGAATCCGATGCTGCTGCCTGACCGGCGCAATACCTGATGGTTGCTCGCCGCAGCAATATCGGCGACAGGGCCTGCACTGCTGGCCGCACGCCCGATCACGCTCAGCCCCTGCCCCTGGGCCAGCGTGCTGCGCGCCAGACTGCCCGCAGGCAGCGTGACCGGCCCCTGTACGGCGACACCATTGGGCAGCGCGGCCTGCCCGCTGGAACGGTCGATGATCATGGCATCCGACCATGTGCTGCCATCGGCGCTGACCTTGATCGACAGATCATCGCTGCCCGCAAGCCCGATTTCCGCCCGCCCCGACCAGTCCGACTGGAACAGCAGGCTGGTGGTTTCGGTCTCGGACGCCTTGTTGAGCTTCATCTGATGGCCCTGGCCTGCATGACTGAACAGGCTGGCCGGACTGGAAATGGACAGGCGGTTGACCGGATTAAACCCGGTATTCCCCCCGATCCCGTCGAGATTCTCAAGCGCGGGGAAGTCCGGGGCCTGCCACTGATCCTGCACGAAGATGCGCAAGGCGCTGCCCTGCGCGGCGCGCCAGCCTGCGCGCGGGGTCACGAAGACCCAGCCTCCCGACAGCCATGCGGCCAGCTTGCCCCCCTGACCGGCCCAGTCGCCACCGGGCGTGGCCCCGAGCGCCCAGATCCGGCCCTCCTGCGGATTAGTCGGCGGGTCGAGCGCCTCGAAAGCCTCGACACTCAACTGCACCAGCAGATCCAGTTGCTGCAGGGCCTCATTATGCGTGACATGTTTCTGCGCTTGCGCGGGCTGGATCATCGGCAAGCCCAAACGCGGTGATGCTTCGGACATCTTGAACTCTCCTGCGGGATGGGATCTGGCGTGAAACCATAGCGGCAGCAGCGTTAATGCGGCCTGAAAGCAGCGTGCGCCGTCATCCGGCAGAACGCGCTGACCGGGATACGCGTGATTCTGCCGGTCCGAAAGCCTCTGGCAAATAGACTTGACCTTGGATATTGCCTGTGAAACTTCCGGGCATGTCTGGACGTTGCAGATTTGCCTTGTTCGGTTCTTTTTAGAGCATTGGCGCACAAGTGCAGATGCCATTCTAAGTCGGAAAATCAGATGCGGCGACTGGAACGTCTGGTTCTGAAATTTTACAAGTCTGTCGTGCCGAACCGGGTCAAGCACTTGCTACCGGAATCCACGAAAGTGCGCGGTCTGGAGGCACTGTATTACCTGACCAGCCGCCCCAGCGCGGCCGATATCCGCGCCCGCCGCGAGGCCGAACTGGCCGAACGGCGCAAGGACTGGGCGGAGGCCGCGCGCCTGTGGCAAATGCAGGCGCTGCGCCATCAAGGGGTCCTGCGCCCCGCCACAGCGATCCCTGTCGCCCAGTTGCCACGTCTGGAAGTGCTTCAGGACGACCATATCCGCAAGATGCGCTTTGCCCTTGGCCGGTTGCGTCTGGCACGGGCACGCACAGCACTGGCGCTCTATCGCGCCGGGCAGGACCGGGCCGCGGATGAACTGGTCGTGCGGGTCGTGGAATCCGTACCGGATCAGCGCATCCTGAAGGATGAACCGGTCCTGCTGGAAGCGGCCAGCACCTATATCCGCAAGGCGCTCGGTCCACCGGCAGATCAGGCCGCGCGACCGGAATTGACCAGACCGCGCCGGATCGCGATCTGTCTGGACATTCTGAAACTGTCGGAAGTGCATACGCATGTCCGGGTTATTTTCGCGATATGCCGCAATCTGCTGGATGAAGCGCCCGATATCGAGGTGCATCTTGTCGTGACACGCGAGCGCTTCATGACGACCACCCCCAATATGGGGGCCAGTTTCCTGCCCGATATCGATGCCGAGATCACGGCACTTGCCCGCCCTGTCATGGGGCCGCTGATGAACACACGGTTTCACCTGCATCAGTTTGTCAGCAGAGGGCTGGAGGGCTGCATCACAACCTGTCAGGCGATCATGGCCCTGCAACCCGATGTGATCCTCTATGCCGGGGGGCATCGCGGGCTGTTCTCCAATGAGAGCCGCGTGGTGCGGCACAGCCTGTTCGACCATTTCCCC
>PXDM01000308.1 GCA_003565055.1 Paracoccaceae bacterium | reverse complement strand
TCTATTCGTAGGGTGTGAGGCCGTTCAGCGTCTTAAGGCGGCGTGCGAAGTTGTAGGCGGCCAGGAAGTCCGCGAGGTGCGCCCGCAACTGGCCATGGCTGTCGTAGTGGTAGCGCTTGACGGTCGCGTCCTTGATCGTGCGGTTCATCCGCTCGACCTGGCCATTTGTCCACGGGTGGTTCGGCTTGGTGAGCCTGTGCTCGATCCCGTTCGCCTCGCAGATCATGTCGAAGCGCATCGGCCGGGAATAAGGCGTATTCCGGTTTCGGGGCTGCTCTGCGAACTGGATTCCGTTATCGGTCAGGATCGTGTGAATGCGGTAGGGCACGACGTCCAGAAGGTGGTCGAGGAACTCCCAGGCGGTTTTCCTGTTGGCCTTTTCAACCAGTTGAACGACAGCAAACTTGCTCGTGCGGTCAATGGCTACGAAGAGGAAGAGCTTGCCTTCGGCCGTCTGCACCTCGGCGATGTCGATATGAAAGAAGCCGATCGGATAGCGCTTGAACTTCGCACGCTTGGGCTTGTCCCCGCCCACATCCGGCAGGCGTGAGATGCCATACCGCTGAAGGCACCGATGCAGCGCCGACCGGGTCAGATGCGGGATCGAGGGCTGAAGCGCGTAGAGGCAATCGTCCAGCGGCAGCATCGTGTGGCGTCGAAATGCGGCGACCGCTGCCTCCTCTGCCTCTGTCAGGACCGTGGATCGCGGCTCCTTCGGCCCGGTCTTGCGGTCCTCAGATCGCGCTTGCGCCAGGTCTCATACTTCGCCCACCAAGTCGCCTTCAGCCGCGTGATCGCAGAGGATGACAACCCCTCGGCATCTGGACCAGAGCTATGCCCGAAAGTTGACGCGGCGGTAAAATGTATTTGGCGGCGCGTTGGTGGTGCTGGTTTTCGGACTTCTCGGCAGCGACATCGCACCTTGCTCTGTTGCCGGTGCTGGAGGTCAGGGCGAGAGGCTCGGTTTCACGCCTGAACAGCCGCGCATCTGCGGATATTCAGGCCAAGAGCACGCAGATTTACCGTATAGCGCATCGCCGGCATGCCACGGATGCGCAAGTTTGCAAGGTTCATCTGATGCTTCAGTCGTGACATCGTCGCTTCGATCCCGGCGCGCCAGCGGTAGGTCTCGCGGAAGGCATCGCTGCCCTCATGGAGCCGTCGTTTCCGGTTCTCTGCCCGGGCAGGCGTGTATTGGAAGCGAGCGATTTGCCCGTCATGTCTGCCGGCCTGCACCGGGCAGCACTCCCTGCATACGGCAAGATCGAAACGCGCCTGCAGTTTCGCGCGCGAGGCAGAGGTCGAGACCGGTGCGATACCGTTCGGACAGGCTAGCACCAGACTGGCCTCATTAAGGCTGAAATCCTCCAGGGTCAGGCGCCCTGAAGAACCGCCCTTGGCCGTGCGGGCTGGTGCCGTCAGATCAAGGCTGATTTTCTGCGCCAGTGTCATGTTGTCAGCCGACCCGTAATGTGAATCGGCCAGCAGCACCTTTGGCGTGAGCGCCCGCCCGGCAAGATCATCCAGCGCACCCGGCAATCGATGTCCGTCATGCACCGTCATCTTGTGGACCGCCACATGGGTGATCAGGTCGGGCGACCGGGGTGCCGCTTCATCCGTGGCTCCATCATCCTCGGCATAGGTTTCGACGATCTGCGCCATATAGCCCAACCCCCGGTGGGCATTGTAGCTGGCGTCCGGATCGGCAGGGTTGCTGATGCCATCGCAGGGCATGTCCGCAGGTTTGCGCGGCATGGCGAGCGTGTAAGGCGAACCGTCGTCCTCTCCTTCGATGAGCTCGAACTGCTCGTCCAGCACCCGCTCCAGCAACACATATCCGGGCAACTCCGAGGCAGCCGTATTTCTGAACTGCGCCACAAGCTGCAGCAGATCGCGTCCTGCCTCATCAAGCCTGCGCCTGGACGCGCTCGGCGCCGTATTTGCGAAACAACCCGCACCTTCCCGATCGACATATCGCCGGATCAGGTCGCCATCGATCAGCGCGTGCAGTTCAGGATAAACCCGCTCAAGCTCGCGCACAAACTTCGAAATCGTCTCGACGACGATCCCGAGCCGCATCAGGCTGCGCATGGCTGAGCGCGGCGCGGTGGAGTCCATGCGCTGACGGCTCGTGTCCACGTCAAAGGCGCGAACCAGGCGATCGGTCATGCGGCGGAAAAGAACCTCGTCGAGCCCTTGCGCAATGAAAAGACGCCGATAATTCCGTAAGGTCTTCTCGCAGAAATAGCAATCCGCCTCGGAGCGCACATCCAGCGCATGGTGCCAGGTCACGTTGAACGCCAACGCTTCGACCGTGGCCGCATCGCTCAAGTCGTGCAGTTGCTGAAGAAGCAGAGCGCCGATGACGATGTGCAGATCCTTCGAAGGGCGGCCCATTCGCTCATCGAAATGCGGCAACAACTCGTCAATCGGCAGGTCGTCAAGAAGATGGCTGCGGAACACCTCAGCCCAGGACCGATTCAGAAGCCGGCGCCGCTTCTCACCCAATTCCGACCAGCGATCAAACAGATCCCCGGTCCGCCGGTCACGCAATGTAATCATGCCCAAGTATAGCCGGCCCGGAGCGCGACATGAATCGACTTTTTACCGCCGCGTCAACTTTCGAGCATAACTCAGCCATGACTGAGCGCAAGGGTATCATTCTGGCAGGCGGGTCGGGCACAAGGCTTTGGCCGATCACCATGGGCGTGTCGAAACAGCTTCTGCCAGTCTATGACAAGCCGATGATCTATTATCCGCTTTCCGCGCTGATGCTGACGGGCATCCGTGAGATTGCGATCATCACCACAACCGATGACCAAATGCAGTTCCAGCGGCTGATGGGCGATGGCAGCCAATAGGGGCTGGAATTTACATGGATCACCCAGCCAAGCTTCGACGGGCTGGCGCAGGCCTATCTGCTGGCTGAGGATTTTCTGGCGGGCAGCCCGTCGCTGATGGTGCTGAGCGACAATATCTTCTTCGGCCATGTCCTGCCCGAGATGCTTGCGCGCGCTGATGCGCAGCCCGCAGGTGGCACGGTCTTTGGCTACCGCGTGGCGGACCCGGAACGCTACGGGTGGTCGATTTCGACGATCAAGGCCGCGGGCGGGCGATCATAGAAAAACCCGAAGTCGCGCCGTCGAATTACGCGGTCACGGGGCTTTATTGTCTGGATGGCACTGCGCCTGACAAGGCGCGCCAGATCACACCATCGGCGCACGGCGAGCTAGAAATCGTCAGCCTGTTGGAGATGTATCTGGCTGAGGGCACGCTGTCGGTTGAAACCATGGGCCGCGGCTATGCCTGGCTGGACACGGGCACGCATGAAAGCCTGCTTGATGCGTGCAATTTCGTGCGCACGCTGGAGATGCGGCAGGGCTTGCAGATCGGATCCCCTGATGAAATTGCCCATGCCCAAGGCTGGATCGATGACGCAGCGCTTGCAGCGCGTGCGGATATGTGCTTGTCCGCGCTGCGCCTGACGTCTTGGAAATCAGATCTGCGCTGGGTATGGATGCGCATAAGAATGTCGTGTAATGGATTGGTGCTTTCCTTTTCGTCCGCCAACGGAGGTCCTGATGCCGTCCGCGCCCTACGCAGATCATCAAGCCTCACAGCTTGATATACTGATCCCGCATCATGCCAATCCCTCTGGTCTGGAAAAGACACTGGCCTCCGTGGCAGAGCAGAGC
>PXDM01000265.1 GCA_003565055.1 Paracoccaceae bacterium | reverse complement strand
GTGCCCACTGACCAGCCCGGCCTGATTGAGATCCGCCCAGATATGCGGCAGGTCCTCTTTCTTCACGCCCAAGAGGTCGATGCGCTGCCCGCCTGTCACTTTCACACCGGGGACCGCGTATTTCTCCGCCGCATCGGCAATCGCACGCAATTCGCGCGGGTTGGTCACACCGCCCCACATGCGCGGGACCACCGAATAGGTGCCGTCCTTCTGGATATTGGCGTGGTTGCGCTCGTTGACGAAACGCGATTGCGCATCGTCCGTGTAATCGAGCGGCCAGTCCGCCAGCAGGTAGAAATTCAGCGCCGGGCGGCAGGATGGGCAGCCGCAAGAGGTCTTCCAGCCAAGCTCCTGCATCACCGCGGGCATCGATTTCAGCCCCTGCGATTTGATGAGCCTGCGCACATCCTCATGCGTCAGGTCCGTGCAGCCGCACATGGCTTGGGCTGTGGGCATCTGGAACGCGTCGCCCAGCGTGCTGGCCAGAACCTGCTCGACCAGCCCGGTGCAGGTGCCGCAGGACGCGCTGGCCTTGGTCTGCGCCTTGATATCGCCGAGCGTGGTGGCGCCTGCGTCAATTGCCGCGACGATGGTGCCTTTGCAAATGCCGTTGCAGCCACAGATCTCCGCATCAAGCGGCAAGGCTGCAACGGCTGCGAGAGGGTCCGCGCTGGTCCCTCCCTGATAGGCCGGGCCGAAGATGAGCGTGTCGCGCATGGTCGCGATGTCCGTGCCGTCCTTGATCAGCCCGAAGAACCACGATCCATCTGCTGTATCGCCATACATGACCGCGCCGATCAGCCGGTCATTCTCGATCACCAGCCGCTTGTAGACGCCGCGCGCAGGGTCGCGGAAGACGATATCCTCGCGGCCCTCGGCCTCGGCAAAGTCACCGGCGCTGAACAGGTCCACGCCCGTGACCTTGAGCTTGGTCGCCGTCTGCACGGGCCGGAAGGCCGCGTCCTTGCCCAGCAGCGTCGCGGCCACGACCTTGGCCTGATCGTAAAGCGGGGCGACAAGGCCGAAGAGCTGGCCCTCATGCTCGACACATTCGCCGACGGCCAGAATGTCGGGGTCGGAGCTGCGCATCTGATCGCTGACAGTGATCCCGCGCCCGACCTCCAGCCCGGCCTCCACAGCCAGCCGGGTTTCGGGACGGATCCCCACGGCCATGCAGACCAGATCGGCGGGGTAGATTGTGCCGTCGTCAAGCGCGACAGCCTCGACGTAGTCGCTACCCAGAATGGCCTTGGTCGCGCCCTTGCAATGCACGCGGATCCCGCGCGCCTCGAGGTCCTTTTGCAGCAAGTAGCCCGCCGCCGGGTCCAATTGGCGCTCCATCAGATGGCCCATCAGATGGATGACGGTTACCTCCATCCCACGCGAAGCCAGCCCCGCCGCTGCCTCCAGCCCCAGAAGCCCGCCGCCGATGACAACAGCCTTGCCATGCGGCTTTGCAGCGGCGTCGATCATCGCCTGCGTGTCATCCATGTCGCGATAGGTGATGACACCGGGCAGGTCTTTGCCCTGCACCGGGATGATGAACGGGGCCGAACCTGTGGCGATCAGCAGTTTGTCATAGGCCACGCTGCCTTCGTTGGACTGCACGACTTTCGCTTCGCGGTCGAAGCGCAGCACGGCTTCGCCGAAACGACAAGTGATGTTGTGGGTCGCGTAAAAATCATCGTCATGGGTGACGATTTCCTCGTAGGTCTTTTCGCCCGAAAGCACGGGCGAGAGCATGATGCGGTTATAGTTCCCGCGCGGCTCCGCGTTGAAGAGGGTGATCTCCCAGCCCTCGGGGTCCTGCGCGAGGATGTGCTCTAACACCCGGCCCGAGGCCATGCCCGCGCCGATCACGACAAGTTTCTGTTTCATGGCTGTTACTCCGCCGCTTCCACGAAGCGATGCCGCTCATAGAGGAAGCGCAACACGGCTTGCCGCGCCTTCAGATAGGCCGGGTCCGAGGCCGCCGCGATCCGGTCGCGCGGGCGCGCGAGCGGCACGTCGAGCACTTCGCCGATGGTTGCCGCCGGGCCGTTGGTCATCATCACGATACGGTCGGCGAGTAGCACGGCCTCGTCCACGTCATGGGTGATCATTATCATCGTGTTGCCGAGGCGGGCATGGATATCCATCACCGCGTCTTGCAGATGCGCCCGCGTCAGTGCGTCGAGCGCGCCGAAGGGTTCATCCAGCAGCAGCACCTTGGGCTCCATCGCCAAGGCCCGCGCGATGCCGACGCGCTGGCGCATGCCCCCCGAGATCTCGCCGGGGCGCTTGTCTGCCGCATGGCGCATCTGCACCAGATCAAGGTTGTGCATAATCCAGTCATGGCGTTCGGCCTTGGACTTCGTGCTCCGGAACACCTTGTCCACGGCCAGTTTCACATTGTCATAGACCGTCAGCCAGGGCAGCAGGCTGTGGTTCTGGAACACCACGGCGCGATCCGGGCCGGGGGCTTTGACCTCATAGCCATCGAGTTTGATGCCGCCCTTGGTGACATCAGTCAGCCCGGCGATCAGGTTCAGCAGCGTGGATTTGCCGCAGCCCGAATGGCCGATAATCGAGACAAATTCGCCCTTGTCGATATCGAGCCGGATGTCGCGCAGCACTTCCGCCCGCTTGGCGCCTGTGGCGAAGGTTTTTTCGACGTGAGAGATATTGAGATAGCTCATGGATCAGCCCTCCGATGTGCCACGGGTGACAACGCGCCCGATGAAGCTGACGAGTTTGTCGAGAAGCAGGCCGACCAGCCCGATATAGACCAGCGCCACGATGATGTCGGTGAGCCGCGAGGAATTCCACGCATCCCAGATGAAGAAACCGATCCCGACCCCGCCAGTGAGCATCTCGGCGGCGACAATCGCGAGCCAGGACAGCCCCACCCCGATGCGCAGGCCCGAGAAGATGTAGGGCGCGGCGGCGGGCACCATGATCTTGAAGAAGAACTCGATCTGGTTGAGCCGCAGCACTTGGGCCACGTTGCGGTAATCGGCCGGAATGTTGCGCACGCCTGCGGCGGTGTTGATGATGATGGGCCAGATCGCGGTGATGAAGATCACGAAAATGGCCGAGGGGCGGCTGTCCATGAAGGCCGCGAGTGAGATCGGCAGCCATGCGAGCGGCGGCACGGTGCGCAGGACCTGAAAGATCGGATCGAGCCCGCGCATCATCCAGACCGACTGGCCGATGACTGCGCCGATGATGATGCCGATGATGGCTGCGAAGCCGAAGCCATAGGCCACACGCTCCAGCGAGGTCAGAACCCGCCAGCCGAGGCCGATATCCTGGCTGCCATAGACATAGAAGGGCTCAAGGATCAGATCGGACGATTCCATCCACACGACAGACGGTGTGGGAAGATTGGACCCCGGGGCGGAAAAGGCCACCTGCCATACTGCCAGGATGACGAGCAGGACCACCAGTGGCGGCAGCGTGTTGACGGACACGCTCTTGACCCAGCCCGGCACAGCCAGCCCCTTGCGGGGCGCGGCTGGCAGGGGGGTGACAGAAGCGGCGTGCGCCTTGGTTGGCGCTTTGGGCTTGAGTTGTGCAACAACTGACATCGTTTTTCCCCTCAGGCCAGTGATTTGATTGCGAGGCTGTCGAGATAGGCCGACGGGTTTTCGGGATCGAAGACCTTGCCGTCAAAGAAGGCCTCCTTGCCGCGCGAGGTGGACTCGGGGATGTCGGCGGAG
>PXDM01000299.1 GCA_003565055.1 Paracoccaceae bacterium | reverse complement strand
GACCTGCAGCGCGCCGAGCGCGTCATGGAACTGCAAGGCGCCTGCGCGCGCGTCATCGGCCGCGACGGCCTCTGCCAGCGCCTCGGGCGGCAGATGCAGCCAGCCGGGCGCGGTCTGCGCGCTGCGATGCGCGCCCAGCGGCAGGGCGACCGCGCGCCCGGGCAGGAATTTCCACAGCCTGTGCGCCAGGATCCGGTCCTGCGCGACCCCGGCCAGCGTGGCGCAGAGCGCGCGGGCGGGGTGATGCAGCCCCGCGCCCAGCACCAGCGGGCCGGTGCCCTGCCAGTCCAGCACCAGATCGACAGTCTGCGGATCGTCGGGCAGCGCGCGCGCAAGCGCGAGATGCAGCCAGCCCCGGCCCAGATCGGGCGCGGCGATGGACCAGCGCGCGGCCTCCGCACCCGATCCGCCCAGCTCCAGCCGGGCAGTGAGCTGCCCCTCCGGCGCGAAGGGCTGGTCGGGCAGGAAGAGCGCCAGCGCGCTGATCCCGTCACTGCCAAGCGCGAGGCGCTGGCGCAGGCTGGCGGCGGGGGGCAGGCGAAAGCCGTCCTCGGCCTCGAGCGCAAGCGGGGCGTGATCCTGCACTGGCCAGCCGCCACTGCGCGCCTGCATCTCCAGCAGCGCCTCGGCGCGGGCGAGCGCAAGGCCCTGATCCTCATGGGCAATCCGCAGGGCGGCGATCTGGCCCAGCAGATCCGCGCGCTGATGCAGGCTGCGCCCGAGCGCGGCTGTCATGCCTTCGGCCACCGCGCGCAGCGCCGCCTGCGCCTGTGCCGCGCCCTCGAGTGCGCTCAGATCCTGCAGCGGCGGGGCCGGGTCGGCCAGATGCGCGGGCCAGTCGGCGCAGAGCGCCTCGGCCACGGCGCGCCCCGGCGCGGAGAGGCACAGCAGCGCCACGGCACAGACAGGCTGCGCCACCCCATGCGCGCCCGCATCGGGCAGGGCCAGAAGCGTGGCGGGCAGATCGAGTGCGCGCGCGGCTTCCAGATCGCAGGCGGGCAGCAGAACATGCGGCCTTGCGGGAGAAGCTGTCCCATGATCCGCCACCAGCAAACTCCTTGCCCGTCCAAGCAGGGCCTCTATAAGCATGTCCCGGATCCGAATACAACAGGACCGGAAATGCGCGCGCGGCGAAAGGGGAATGACAGCGTCATGGATGAGGAAACCGCCATCCTTGCGCCTGCGCAGCTTGTCCTGCCCGCGGATGCGCCGGCGCGCAAGCCTGTTGCCGCACCGGCCGATATCGGCCCGCGCTATCTGGAAGATTACGACCGCAAGACCCTGATCTATGACTGTCTGCGCCACACGGCGGATGGAAATGTCGAGCTGATCGGCCCGCCGCTTCTGAACCTGGGCCGGCTGATCAAGGGGGTGTTCGTCGATGGCCGCGCGGTGGAGTTTTCACGGCACCCGCGCAACAAGCTCGACCGGATCCGCGTGGCGATGCCCCAAGGCGCGGCGGCGCGTGAGTTCAGCCTCGATCTGGGCGCGCAGGGCCGCCACAGCTTCCCCGTGCCCGCGCGCGACACCGCCTTCGAGGACCGCCGCGTGCTGCTCACGCTCTTTCGCTACGAGCCTGTGCCCTGGGTGCTGGACTGGGCGCGGTTTCATGTCGCGCTGCACGGGGTCGATGCGATCCTGCTCTATGCCAATCATGTCCCGCCTGCGCGGCTGGCCGCGATCGCGCGCGGCCTGTCCGGGATCGCGGGGCTCGAGACCTTTGCCATTGTCCGGTGGGATTTCCCCTATGGCCCGGTGCGCGAGGACGCCTTTGCCCCGGGCGTGCCGATCACCGGCACACGGCGCTGGAAATCCTGTTTCTGCCAGACCGGCATGTTCGAGCATGCGCGGCTGCGCTTTCTGGCGCGCGCGCGGGCAGTGCTGAACATGGATATCGACGAATTGGCGTTTCATGATCACGGGGCTTCGGTCTTCGACAGCCTCGGGCCGGACGCGCCGCCTGTGCTGATGCTCGAGGAACGCCGGGTCGGGCCTGCGGCGGATCAGCCTGTGGGCGATGTCGCGGCGCGCCAGCACGGGCAGTTTCGCCATATCCTGCCCCCCGGACCGCGCGGCGTGCAGCACAAATGGGCGATCGCGCCGCAGCGGCTGGCGGAGCTGGCCCCGCAGGCGCAATGGATGACGCATGAAATTCGCGGCGCGCAGGCGGCCCTGCAAAGCCTGCCGCGGGCATGGTATGCCCACTTCACCCCGATCAATACTGGCTGGAACGATGCCCGCCGCGCGCATCTCGCAGCAGCGCAGACCAGCGCGCCCGATCCCGTACTGCAGGCCGCGTTTCGCAGACTGGGCTGGGCCTGAGCGCGCAAGAAGGCGTGGGCTCAGGATTTGGGCGGATCGGGCGGGCGGCGCTCGGGCATATGCGCGGCGAAGAACCGGCGCAGCGCCGCCGCATCCTCGGCGTAGCTTGTGAGCCACGTCTTCAGCTCGGCGCGCAGGACCGGGTTGGGCGGCGGCGTGCCGCCATCACCAAGCGGGAATGTCTGCTGGCCCTGGAAAAACACTTCATTGAGCTCCGCGCAGGCCGCATGGGTGGCCTGGCGCAGCGCCTGCACCAGCGGCGGATGGGTCAGCCGCAGCCGGGGCAGATCCTGCAGCGCGGGATTGTCGCGGATCGCGCGGATGGTCTCGAAACGGCGCGCGACAATGGCGACATCGGTCTCGGGGTCGCGCAGGTTGAACTCCTCATTCACGCTCAGCAGCCAGAGCGAGGCAATCGCGGGCAGGCTCTGGTTACGGGTGAAGCCCGGGGCCTCCAGCGGCACCTCCCGCCCGGTCAGATCCTGCATCACGGCCTGAAAATCCACCAGGATATCGCCCCCCGCCAGATTGCCGCGCTCGAAATTGCGCACCACCATGTTCCCGGCCCCCACCAGCGCGCGATAGGCGTTCAGATGCTCGTGGAACCGGTAGGCGAATGTCGTGGGCAGGGGCAGCTGGCGCAGCTTGTAGCCGCCCCGGATCTGCTGATCGAGCGCCGAAGGGTAGAAGCTTTGCGGGTCGCGGATATAGGCCACCAGCGTGATGCGCTCGAAATGTGCCTCGAGAAAGCCGATGAAGGCGGCCTTGTCCTCGATCAGCATCAGATGTTCGCTGGAAAACAGCGCGATCTCGGGCTTGCGGCGCTGCAGCGTGGCGATGAACTCATCGAGCGTGCGGCGCGAGGCGTCCATCGCCTCCGCGATCGAGGTGAACTCCGCGCGCTCATGCGGCACCAGCTTGCGCCTGGGGTCGGTATAGGCATTGGCGATATTGCGCGGCCCGCCCGGGCAGAGCAGGATGCCCGCCTCCGCCAGCGCCTCGCGGTTTCTGTAGAGCGCGACCTGAAGTGCGGTGGACCCGGCCTTGGGCGAGCCGATATGGATGATGGCGTGCATGACCGCCTGTCTGCCGGAAATCGAGGGGGATTTGAAGAGGCGATGGGCGGGCGAAACAGCGGCCCGGCCGGGCCTTGGCAAACCCGGCCGCAAGTGCGACATAGCCTGCGCTGATGAGCGGACAGGATACCCGGATGAAGAAGATCATTCTCTGCGCAACGCAGCGCTGCGGCTCGACGCTGGTGGTGGAGGATATGCGCAATACCGGCGTTTTGGGTCAGCCTAGGGAATGGTTCTTGCCTTGGACATTTCCGAAGGCGCAGGGCCACGATTGGAACAAGGCTCTGAAAACTGTCTATGCACGCGGCGGCGGGGCGAACAGGGTCTTTGCGGT
>PXDM01000425.1 GCA_003565055.1 Paracoccaceae bacterium | reverse complement strand
CAATGGGGTGACGAGGGGAAAGGCAAGATCGTGGACTGGCTCTCGGAGCGTGCGGATGTCGTCGCGCGCTTTCAGGGCGGCCATAATGCCGGTCACACGCTGGTCATTGACGGCAAGGTCTACAAGCTCAACGCCCTGCCCTCGGGCGTGGTGCGCGGCGGCAAGCTCTCGGTCATCGGCAATGGTGTCGTGCTTGATCCCTGGCATCTGGTGCAGGAGATCGAGACAATCCGCGCTCAAGGCGTCGAGATCACGCCCGAGACGCTGATGATCGCCGAGAACACGCCGCTGATCCTGCCTTTCCACGGCGAGCTGGACCGCGCGCGCGAAAGCCAGAACTCGGTCGCCAAGATCGGCACGACCGGGCGCGGCATTGGGCCCTGTTATGAGGACAAGGTCGGTCGCCGCGTGATCCGCGTCGCTGATCTCGCGGATGATGCGACCTTGCAGACCCGTGTGGATCGTGCGCTCGTGCATCACAATGCGCTGCGCAGCGGGCTCGGGCTAACGCCCATCGACCGCGAGGCGCTTCTGGACAGTCTGCGCACCATTGCGCCGCAGATCCTGGAATATGCGGCGCCCGTGTGGAAAGTGCTCAATGACAAGCGCAAGGCAGGCAAGCGTATTCTCTTCGAGGGGGCGCAGGGCGCGCTTCTCGATGTGGATTTCGGCACATATCCCTATGTAACTTCGTCGAATGTCATCGCGGGTCAGGCCGCGACTGGCGTCGGTGTCGGTCCCGGCGCGATCGATTTCGTCCTCGGCATTGTCAAAGCCTATACCACCCGCGTCGGCGAAGGCCCCTTCCCCACGGAACTCGATGACGCGGATGGCCAGCGGCTGGGAGAACGGGGGCGTGAATTCGGCACGGTCACCGGGCGCAAGCGGCGCTGTGGCTGGTTCGATGCCTGCTTGTTGCGCCAGACCTGTGCGACCTCGGGCGTGACGGGCATCGCGCTCACCAAGCTCGATGTGCTCGACGGCTTTGATGTGCTGAAAATCTGCGTGGGCTATGATCTGGACGGGCAGCGGCTCGACTACCTGCCAACAGCCGCCGACAGCCAGGCGCGCTGCACGCCCATCTATGAGGAATTGCCCGGCTGGTCCGAATCCACCGAAGGCGCGCGGAGCTGGGCCGGCCTGCCCGCGAATGCCATCAAATATGTCCGCCGCGTCGAGGAGTTGATCGACTGTCCGGTCGCGCTACTTTCCACCTCACCCGAACGCGATGACACAATTCTTGTAACGGACCCGTTTGCAGACTGATGGCACTTTCCTGGAAAGCCCGTAGACGTTGGGCGCTGTTTGCGCTTCTCGTGGCCCTGCCGCTCTACATTATTGTGGCGTTGAATCTCATTGTCCTCTTCGATCGCCCCCATTTTCTGATAGAAATCGTGATCTATGTGGGCCTCGGAATCCTCTGGGCCTTTCCATTGAAGCGGATTTTCAGGGGGATCAGCCAACCTGATCCGGATGCGCCGCCCAAGGGCTAAAGCGGCGAGCTCTGAAAAAGCTGCACCTTCAACCCGCCATGCGGCAAGAGCGGACCCGGCGACAGGGGCAGGCCTGTTGCTTGGGCGAGCTTGCGCTCCGAGGTGACAATCCCCACGCGCCAGCCGCGAAACTGCTCTTTCAGCACGGATCCGAGGCTCGCATAAAGGCCAAAGAGCAGCTTCGCCGCGCCGATCCGCCCCCCATAGGGCGGGTTGACCATGACCAAACCCGGCGCAGTCTCGGGACGGGTCAACGCGCTGATCGGCTGACAGGTGAACCGCGTGCAAGCCTGCACGCCCGCGCGCTCTGCATTGGCCTGCGCGTTCCGCACCGCCCCCTGATCACGATCAAAGCCGAAAAACTGCATTGGCACGTCGCGCGGGTTCTGCTTGCGCATCGCAGCCCAAGCCTGCGCGTCAAAACGCGCCAGGTTCTCGAAGGCGAACCCCCGATCACGCCCCGGCGCGAGCCCCATGGCGATCTCGGCCGCCTCAATCACGAAGGCCCCCGAGCCGCACATTGGATCGACCAAAGGCTGGCTGCCATCATACCCCATCTGCCGTAGCAAAAGCGCTGCCATGGTCTCGCGCAACGGCGCCTTGCCCGTCGCAAGCTTGTGGCCGCGCTTGTGCAGCCCCTCGCCGGAGGTGTCGAGCGAGAATGTCGCGAGATCATCATCAATGCGCACCATCAGCCGCATCTCGGCCTTGGGATCAATCGGCGCCCCGAGTGTCTCGGCGATGGCCCGCTCGATCCGCTGTGTCGCGGCGCCCTGATGATAGATGCGCGAGCGGGTGCAGGTCACCTCGACCCGCAGCGGCAGATCCGTGCGCAGCACGTCGGCCCAAGGAAATTTCCGCGCGCGCTTGTCAAGCTGCGCGAGATGCATCGCACGGAAACTGCCAATGCGCACCAGGACCCGGCTCGCCCCACGCAAGCACAGATTGGCACGCCAGATATCAGGCAAGCGCCCCGACGTCTCGACCCCACCCGGCACGGCCACCGGGTCGGGCAAGCCCAGAGCGCGCGCCTCATCGGCCAGAACAGATTCCAGCCCCGGCAGGCAGGCGAGGAAGATCGGAAAGGTCACATCACTCATCGCGCTGCGATAGGGGGAAATGCGACGCCAGACCAGTGAAAAAGCGAGTCCTGCGTGGCAAGCACGGCACGGAACGTGACGTGCGGGGTGGGTGGGCGGGCCACGCAGGACGCGCTTTTTCACCCCTCAGCCGGCCAGTGCGTCCATCCGTTTGGCAAGTGTCACATCGAGTTCCGACAGCCCGCCAACATCATGCGTGGTCAAAGTCACCTCAACCGTTTTATAGACATTCGACCATTCGGGATGGTGATCGAGCTTCTCGGCGACAAGCGCGACTTTGCTCATCCAGCCGAAGGCCTCGATGAAATTGCCAAATACAAAGGTCTTTTCAATCGCATCGCGCCCCTCGACCCGCCCCCAGCCCGTCGCCAGAAGCGGCTCCAGCGCCGCAGGATCGGTCAGTTTCTCAGCCATTCTCTCCTCCGTCAGTCTTTCGAAACGGCGCAAATTCCGTGAGGGTCTGCATCTCATGCGCAATCGCGCGCCCTTCCTGATCGAGATAGCGCGCAACCGCGCTGTGAAAGCCCGGCTCGGGAAAATAATGCAGTGAATGTACCTCCGACGGCAAATATCCGCGCGCAAGTTTGTGCATTCCCTGCGCGCCCGCTTCAACCCGCGCAATCCGCTGCGCAAGGGCGAAATCCATCGCCTGATAATAGCAAAGCTCGAAATGCAGGCAGGAATGATCCTCAAGGCAGCCCCAATAGCGCCCGAACACCGTCTCGCGCCCGATGAAATTCAGCGCGCCCGCAATCGGGCGGCCCTCACGCTCTGCGAGCACCAGAAGC
Organism: Paracoccaceae bacterium; assembly: GCA_003565055.1. GTDB lineage: Bacteria > Pseudomonadota > Alphaproteobacteria > Rhodobacterales > Rhodobacteraceae > Roseinatronobacter. Next base: position 358 of record PXDM01000425.1, on the reverse strand, counting down.
ACATCGTCGCGCATGGTCTGATGCACCAGATCGAAAAACGCCCGCGTCAGATAGGGCGTGCCCCATTTGCGCGCGCCCGTGTCCTGATAGAATTCCCAGAACGCATCCCAATGCACAGGACGCAGATCGTCGCCGGTCAACTGCCGGATCGTCCCGCCAAAGCCCTGCGCGGTCGCGCGTTCCTTGCGGATCATCTTGCGCTTGCGCGACGACAGCGCCGCCAGAAACTCGTTGAAATCCGCATAGCCGGCATTTTCCCAATGAAATTGCTCTGTGACCCGATGCAGGAAGCCATGCGCCTCAGCCCGCTGCGCTTCCTCGCCCGTGCAAAAGGTCACATGGGCCGAGGACAGGCGAT
>PXDM01000176.1 GCA_003565055.1 Paracoccaceae bacterium | reverse complement strand
CGATATACCGTATCTGACGCCCCAGAATGCCGCCTTGTGCATTGATCTGTGAAATCGCAAGCTTCTCTGCCTGCACCGATCCGGTTTCCGAAATGGCCATCGTCCCGGTCAGCGAATGAAGGATCCCGATCGTCACGGAATCGTCGGTCACCGCCAGACCTGTGGTGTTGACGTCTGCTGTCGGAAAATCACTGGCGCGCAGCCCTTTCGGTGCGAAGAGCGATGCCGTCAAGGCAGCGCTGCCCGCAAGCATTGCCCTGCGGCTCATTTCCAGTTTGGGGGATTGCGGTGTATCAGACATGTCACTCTCCTTGGCAGGTTGGGATGTTTATGCGTAAACGGTTTGCGATCTTGCGGGACGATACCCGCCGCCAAGGCTGATCGTTGCATGCTGTGCTGCGCTGCGGCATACGCAGAATAACGTATGGTGATGCGCGCTTCTCCACCCGATGATCAGGATCACGAGTTGCTCGCGCATCGCGCTTTCCGGCTTTGAAGCGGGGTTTTGCGATGGCGGCAGATTTGGGTGATCACAGAGGGGCTGCGGCATCAGATGACCACATGGCCAGAGCAAAGCGCATTGGCGACATGAGAACCCCGGCCAGCGCGACCATGCGGCGGCGCACTTACAATCGGTGGGTTGCCGATGAATCGATGGAAGATTTCGCCCTGCGCTTCACGGCCCGGCGGGCGCGTCGGTGGGGCTATGGGCGTGTTGCCAACACAGCGCTCGGATCAATCTCTTTCCTCGCGCTCGAGGCCATCGGGGCGACGATTACTCTTGCCTATGGCTTCGACACGGCTGTTGCAGCGATCATGCTGGTGGGGGCGCTTATCTTTCTGACCGGACTGCCGATCAGCTACTATGCGGCCAGATATGGGGTAGATATCGACCTGTTGTCGCGTGGGGCGGGCTTTGGCTATGTCGGCTCGACGATCACATCGCTGATCTATGCTAGCTTCACCTTCATCTTCTTTGCCATCGAGGCCGCAATTCTTGCGCTCGCGCTCGAATTCTGCTTCGGCCTGCCGCTGGCCGTGGGTTACATCCTGTCATCGATCATCATCATTCCCATTGTCATGAACGGGTTTCGTAAGCTCTCTGCCTTTCAGATTGCGACCCAGCCGCTCTGGATCGTGCTGCATCTGGTGCCCTTCGTGTTCCTGTTCTGGATCGGAATTGATCTGACAGTCTGGACCGGTTTCGAGGGCGCGAGCGGAAAGGAAGGCCTGTCGCTTCTGATGGTGGCAGCCGCCTCGGGAATGGTGTTTTCCCTGATCGCGCAGATCGGTGAACAGGTTGATTTCCTGCGCTTTCTGCCGGAACCCAGAACGGCATCCGAACGGCGGCGATGGTGGGCGGCGATGCTAGCCGCCGGTCCCGGCTGGTCGCTTCTGGGGGTCGCCAAGATGCTTGCAGGCTCGTTGATGGCAACACTGCTGATTGCCGCTGCAGCCGCGCCCGGTGATGCCGTGGATGCGACACGGATGTATCACCATATGTACTCACTGGTCATCGAACAGCCTTTCATCGCCCTCGCGATTACCGGATTGTTCGTCATTCTCAGCCAGTTGAAGATCAATGTAACAAACGCCTATGCAGGTTCGATCGCTTGGTCCAATTTCTTCTCGCGGGTAACGCATAATCATCCAGGCCGGGTGGTCTGGCTGGTGTTCAACGTGGCGATTGCGACCTTGCTCGCGACGCTAGGCATTCTCTCGGTCCTCGAGCATGTGCTGACTGTCTATTCGCATGTTGCGCTTGCCTGGATCGGCGCGCTGACAGCAGATCTCGTGATCAACAAGCGCATTGGCCTGAGTCCTGAAGGCATCGAATTTCGCCGGGCCCATCTGCACGACGTCAACCCAGTCGGTGCTGGGGCCATGGGGCTGTCGGTGCTTGTGTCCTTCGTCGCCTATGGCGGGCTTCTGGGAGAGACCATCCAGGTCTTCTCGACATTCATCGCCCTGTTCACGGCGTTTCTGCTGGCACCGGTCATTGCCTGCCTGACCAAAGGGCGGTTCTACATCGTGGGCGATCCACCTGTCATTCCGGCCAAGCCGTCCAGTGGTGAAACGCGCCATGCAACCCAGACCTGCTCGGTCTGCCAATACCGCTTCGACCCCGAAGACATGACGCATTGCGCGTTCTATGCCGCACCGATCTGCTCGCTATGCTGCACGCTGGAAGGATCGTGCCGCGACATGTGCCGCTCTGAAGGCCGCTTGCGGACCATGACCGACAGTCTCAAGCAAAAGCTGTTGCCGCAGACGATCATCGACATTCTGGGCACACAGCCCGCGCGTGTGATGTCATGGGCTGCTGCACCTGCGGGCATGGTGGGCCTGAGTTTGCTCGTAATCCGCGAAAATGCCGGGTCTGACAATCTGAACGCGATCCTTGTCGTCATCTTCGTCATCTCGCTGGTCGTGATCGGGGTCGTGATCTGGTCGCTGATCCTGTCGCGCGAGAACCGCGAGCAGGCGCTTGATGACGCCGAATTGCAGACCGAACGGCTGATCCAGGAGATCAACGCGCATGAAGTGACCGACAGGGCCTTGCAAGAGGCCAAGGAAAAAGCCGAAGAGGCCAATCTGGCAAAGACCCGCTACATGGCAGGCATCAGCCACGAATTGCGTACGCCGCTGAATGCGGTCTATGGATTCGCGCAAATTCTGGAAGCGGACAGGTCCATTCCGCAGAACCGAATTCAGGCCGTTCGCGCGATCCGGCGCGGGGCAGAGCATCTGGCCGGTCTGATCGAGAACCTGCTCGATATCGCCAAGATCGAGGCCGGGCGCCTCGAGATCCACAAGGACATCATCAATTTTCCGGCGCTGATCGATCAGGTGACACTGATTTTCGAAGACGTTGCTGCGCGCAAAGGCATTGATTTCCGGATTTCGCTCAGCGAAAATTTTCCGATCTGGGTACATGGCGACGAAAAACGCCTACGCCAGATCCTGATTAATCTGTTGTCAAATGCGCTGCGTTACACCGATGCCGGATCCGTGCATCTGGAAATCACCTATCGCAATCAGGTTGCCACGATCCGGGTCATCGATTCCGGGATCGGCATTGCACCTGATCAGATCGAAAGTATCTGGCGCCCATTTGAGCGCGCCGCGAAGCGCGGCGGCGACATGAGTTCCGGACTTGGACTGACCATAACCAAATTGCTGGTGGAAATCCTTGGCGGCGAAATTTCTGTTGAAAGCACGGAACATGCCGGAAGCACCTTCCAGTGCAAACTGATGTTGCCGAGTATTCTGATCGACTCCGCCTTGTTAGGCAAATTGTCGATATCAGAATTTGATCCGGGAGCGCTGCGTTATGAAGGTGTTCAGAAACGTGTCCTAGCAATCGACGATGATTGCACACATCTCAAGATCATCGAAGCCCTCCTGACGCCGATAGGCTTTCACCTGACATCGCTCCAATCTGCGATTGCGGCGCAACATGTCCTCATGACAGAACCGATCGATATCATATTGCTCGATATCGATATGCCCGGGATGAACGGCTGGACATTGGCGCGATGGATCCGCGACCAGCCGGGCCTACGGCGCTTACCGATCATCATGATTTCCGGACATGCCCTGGAAGCGCAGTGCGATGGCGCCCCCAGGTTCGACAGTTAATCGCGTAAGTAATTGATATTGTTGACACAGAAATCGTGTTTGTGTGACTACAGCGCCGGTCAGGCGGGCTTTTTGAGGCCCATGGCCTCGAAGAGATCGAGCT
>PXDM01000524.1 GCA_003565055.1 Paracoccaceae bacterium | reverse complement strand
GCGCGGGCAAATCGACCCTTCTGCAGCTGATTGCAGGCACGATGCAGCCCAGTTCGGGGCAGATCTACCGGCAGGGCAATATTTCCTGGCCGATCGGCGGGGCCAACAGTTTCCACAAGGAACTGACCGGCTTGCAGAATACCCGGTTTCTGGCGCGGGTCTATGGTGTGGACAGTGATGATCTGGCCGCCTTTGTCGAGGATTTCGCCGATATCGGCAAGCATTTTCACATGCCGTTGCGAACCTATTCCTCGGGGATGAAATCGCGGCTGTCCTTTGGCGTGGCCATGGGGATCCCTTTCGATACCTATCTGATCGATGAGGTTACCAGCGCCGGGGATGCGGGCTTTCGCAAGAAGAGCAAGACCCTGTTCAAGGCGCGCATGGCAGAGGCAGGATCCATCATGATCAGCCATTCCATGGGTGATATGCGCAATTTCTGCGACAGTGGCCTCGTGCTGCATGAGGGGCGGCTGGAATATTACGACAATATCGACGATGCCATCGCACGCCATCAGGATTTGCTGAAATAGATCTGCAGATGTGGTTCAGCTGCTCTCCCTGTGCCCGAAGCGCAGCGTTATCCATCGCAAGGGGGCGGTGATGCGCCAGGATGTGCTGGCATGGAGATCTGCAATCCGGTCCTGCAATTTCTCTATGTCGCGCTTGAGGCTTCGTATTTCACTGTTGTCGCGCGCCGGGCGCAGTCGCAGGCGTGCCAGTTCCTGCGCCTGATGCTCAAGCGCCTCTTGCAGAAGGGCGTGCTCTGCTTCAAGGGCGTGCAGTCGCGCGCGCAAATCGCTCTCCTGCCTGCCCGCAGGCTGATCGGCGGCCTTGTCCGGGGGCGTCGTATCGGGCCGGGGGGGCGCGTTGCGCAATGCGGCGATTTCCCGCATCCGGGCCGCAAGTTCCGCTTCGTGCGCCCGCGCAAGCCGGTCCAGCCGGTCACGGTCCTGTTCCAGCATGGCGATCCTGTCGGCCATTTCAGCCAGAAGATCTTCCTGCGCAGGGGCGGCAGTCGTTCTTGCGGGCGTATGATCTGTCATGACAGGATTATCCTTGATGCAGAGGGGCAGAAGGCCAGAGCCTGCCTATTGCCTGCTTAGCGCCATTCCCGAGGTGCTGCAAATCCCTGCCCCGCGGTGAGTGCAGCGTGCGCTGCGCTTACCGCGCCTTAGCTGCGCATGGCCTATATCAGCCCAGACCGATCCCGGACGGAGTATCCCCATGAGCGAGATTTCAGCGCGGCTGTCGCTGCCCTTCCTGCTGCCAGCACAGGCGCAGAAACATGTCACCCATAATGAAGCCCTGTTGCGTCTGGATCAGGTGACGCAGCTGACGGTCATGGGGTTCGAGGCGAATGTGCCCCCCGGACAGGTCGATGAGGGGCAGATATGGGCGCTGGGGCCTGCGCCTGCCGGGGATTGGGACGGGCAGGGCGGAAAGCTGGCCGCCCGTGCGGGAGGGGCGTGGCATTTCATCACCCCGGCCCCTGGCTGGCGGGCCGCGCAGGGCACGGATCTGCGGGTCTTTGACGGGACCGGCTGGGTGGCCCCGGATTTGCCGCCCTTGCAGAATCTGGACGGGATCGGGATCAATGCCACGTCAGATGCGGTCAACCGGCTGAGCCTGTCGGCCGAGGCGACATTGTTCAGCCATGACGGCGCGGGGCATCAGCTCAAGCTCAACAAGGCCGGTGCTTCGGACACGGCCAGCCTGCTGTTTCAGAGTGACTGGTCGGGACGGGCCGAGATGGGGATCGCAGGCAGCGATGATTTCTCGGTCAAGGTCAGTGCCGATGGCATGGCCTGGCAGGAGGCTATCACCATTGATCGCACCACCGGCACAGTCGCCTTGCCCGCGGGCGTGCAGCTTGATACCCCCGTGACGGGCAATGCGGTGCAGCAGGGCAGCGATGATGCGACACCAGGCCGGCTGTTGGTGACCGGGGCGTTCGGGCTTGGGTCCGGCACAATTCCGATCGATAACGACTGGAATGACCCCAAGGCCACAGGCTGGTATCGCGACAGCTCCAACAGCGCGACCGGCAAACCCTTTGCAGGGGCCACGCGGGGCCATCTGATGAGTATTCGCGGTTTTAATGACGCTTTCACGCAGATCGCAGCCGCACGCGACAGCGGGCGTATCCACACGCGCAGCGCCTCCACCGACGGGGTGCCGACCGACTGGTTCGAATTCGCAACCACGCGGGATTTCATCCACAATTCGCCAACGCTTGCTGATCTGAATGACGCCACGCAGAATGGTATTTATCAGTTCTTGGGAAGTTCCACAGCAAATAACCCTTTCGGCTTCAACGGGCTGTTGTTCGTCATGAGCCGTAGCAGCGGGCAGAATATTGTGCAAATGGCGTGTCGCCAGAATTTGAACGGAAATGACCTGCTATGTATGCGCGTTCGGCTTACAGGTGTCTGGTCCCCTTGGTGGCGGGTCTGGTCCACAGCGAACACCACTGTAGACAGCAACGGCTTCATCAAGGAAGCTTCGCCCATTGTGCGATTGTTTGACGATCATGTGGAAGAACCCGTCCAGCCGGTGGGCGCGGGCTTCGAGCGCAAAGAGCAGGGACATTATATCCTGCATGATGTCCCGCCTCTGGCCGCGCGCGGCTGGCAGATCGAGATCCCGCAAGATGAGAATGGCAACCGGCTTGTGCATATCGTGACGCAGTATGATCCGGAGACCCGGATCATGACCGTGCACACAACGCAGCCGGTCTGGTCGATGCAAAGCATGTCCTGGCAGGCGGGCGCGCCAGTCGATATCCCCGGGGGCCGCTGGGTCGATCTGCGTTTTGCCCATGAAGCGGATGATCAGGAAGAGGACTGACCGCGCGGGCGCAGCGCTGCAGTTTCAGTGCTGCGCCAGATTGAGCACAGCCTGTGCGTAATCATAGAAAACGCCTAGGTAGAGGTCGGTCTCGGCGTCGAATTTCTGATATCCACCGGGTTCGGGCGTCAATTCGCCCACGACCGGACCGCGCCGGGTTTCGAACAGATCGATCCGGCAAAAGGGTGCGGGCAATTCTCGTGAAATGGCGCGCGCCAGATCCAGCAGCGCCCGAGGGTTGGCGGGCAGCGGCAGGGCATTGTCTGTCTCGCCGTGATATTTTCCCGTGTCCACCACCGTCCAGGAACTGTCGTAGAACTTGTAGCGATTGCCGCCCGCGCTTCGGCGCACTTGCAAAATCAGCGGTACCTCTCCGGCAAAGGCATAGGCCTTGAAATCATCGGGCACCTGATCGGGCCGGTCCGGCGAGGTCAGCAATTCCTCGATCTGCCAGCGATTGGGGAACATGAAGCGCTGCATCGGAGCGTGCAACAGATCCAGCAGGGCCGTGAAACTGTACTCCTTGCCATCGAAAAGGTTTCGCACAGCCTGCGGTCCGGTCCGCCGGAAGGGCAGGACGCCCCAGGCATTGGTCGCGTTGACGGGTTTGATCACGCCCGCATCCAGCTTTGCCAGATGCTGCGGAATCTCCTGCAACGGCACAGGGCCTGCCAGATGCGCCGGTGTGGGATGGCCGTGATCTTCCAGCCAGTCTGCCACCCAGCCCCGCCTGCGCGCCAGGCGGCTGAACGGATCGCGTCTGAGGATCTTCTCGCTGAGTTTCGCCTGCCGCACGGCATTGTCGAGCTGGGCCTCGAATGAGGCGGGAAGCGGCACGCTGTCGGTGCGTGCCATATGCGGTTTGCTCAGCCAGCCCGGCAGGCGCGCGCCTTGCCG
>PXDM01000498.1 GCA_003565055.1 Paracoccaceae bacterium | reverse complement strand
CGAGCCCTGCGGGCAGTGACGCCACGGCCAGCGCGCCGGAATAGAGGCTGGCAAGCGCGCCCAGTTCCAGCGCCGAGAGCCCGAGGCTGGCTGCGAGTTGCGGCCCTGCCGTCAGCACCGAGAGCACTGACATCGCACCCAGTGCATGGGCCGCGAAGATCAGCGCGAAATGCAGGCGGGCGCGGGCCGGGGTGGTCATGTCAGGCGCGCGCGGCCTGCCGTGGGGCCGCATCCCGGCGCGGCGGCACCTGCCTCAGCGCCACGCGCAGGGTCGCAATCGCGGCTGTCGTCCCGTCGATCACCGGCACGGTCACTTGCGGTTGCAGCCGCGCGGCAAGACCGGCCAGCGGCCCGCCCCCCAGCACGATACTGCCCACGCCATCCTCGCGCGCGGATTTCTGGCAGAGCGCCAGAAGGGCTGGCGCAAGCTGGTCCTGAATCGCGCCGGGATCGTCCCAGACGGCGCCCTCGACCATATGCATGGCCACCAGCCGCTCCGCATGGCCGTAGCTGAGCGCGGTCTTGCGCAGCGCCTCGGCCATGCTGGGGGAGAAGGACACGATGGACATGCGCGCGCCCAGCACCGAGGCCATGGCATAGGCCGATTGCGCGATCCCCACCACCGGCACTGAGGTCTGCGCGCGCACGGCGTCCAATCCGGTATCGCCGAAAGACGCAAGGATCACCCCGTCAACAGGCGCAGACCATGCGCTGAGCGTCTGCGTCACCGCTTGCGCCGCGCGCTGCGCATCTTCCGGAGTGATGATGAGATCGGGCGCGCCTTGCGCCCGGATCGTCGTGATCTCCTCGCCCGGCTGGCAGGCCGCCTGCGCGGCGGCATTGATCCGCGCTGTCACCGTGACCGAGGAATTGGGGTTGATGATCAGAAGTTTCATGGCCCTCACCCCAGGATGATGGATGGCAACCACAGCGAGATCGCCGGGAAGATATTAACCAGGGTCAGCGCCACGAGCATCGCCCCGATGAACATCATCAGGGGCGGGATGATCTGCCCGATGGAGATCTTGGCAATCGAGCAGGTGATCAGCACCACCGAGGCCACAGGCGGCGTTTGCTGGCCAATGCCGAGATTGAGCGTGATGATCAGCCCGAAATGCACCCGGTCGATGCCCAACTGATCCGCGAGCGGCAGGAAGATCGGCACCAGCATCAGGATCGCAGGTGTGCCGTGGACGATGGTGCCTGCCAGCAGGAAGAACACATTGATCGCCAAGAGCACGACCCAGTAATTCTCCGAGATGCCCAGAATGGCATTGGCGATATCCTGCGGGATGCGCTGGTTGGTCAGATACCAGCCCAGAAGCGTCGAGGTCGCCACGATGAACATCAGCATGGCCGAGCGTTTGCCCGCAATGCGCAGCGTGTCGATGAAGCTCGCCCAGCTGAGCGTCCGGTAGACCAGCGCTGCCATGACGATGGACCAGAGCGCAGCCACAGCACCGGCTTCGGTCGCGGTGAAGATGCCCCCCAGAATACCGACAAGGATCAGGATCGGCAGGGTCAGCGGCAGAGCGGCATCCTTGCCGGTGTCGAGCACGCGGGCGAAACTGAACGCGCCCTCGGTCGGGAAGCCCTTGTAGATGGCGATCAGATAGGCGGTCAGCAGCAGCAGGAAACAGACCAGAAAGCCCGGCAAGATGCCTGCGGCGAAGAGCTCCGCAATCGAGGCATTGGCGACATAGGCGTAAAGGATCAGGTTCAGCGACGGCGGCACGATGATCGCCATCGTGGCCGAGGTCGAGGTGACGGCCGCCGCAAAAGCCGCCGAATAGCCGCGCTTCTTCATCTGCGGGATCATCACCGAGCCGATGGCGGCGGCATCCGAGGTGGCTGTTCCCGAAATCTCGGAAAAAAAGAGCGAGGTCAGGATGTTGACATGCGCCAGACCGCCGCGGATATGGCCCACGAGTGACGAGGCAAAGGCCAGCAGTTTCTCGGCGATCTTGCCCTGGTTCATGACCTCACCTGCGATCATGAACAGAAGGGCGGCGACCAGCAGGTAGTTATTCGCGCCACCAAAAGGGATCAGCCCGATGATCATCGGCACGACTGCCGGATCGAGGAAGATCATCACTGTCGCGGTGATCCCCAGCACATAGGCAATCGGGACGCCCATCATCAACAGGCCGATGAGCAGGATCAGAATGATATATCCGGGAGCGAGAAACATCAGCCATCTCCTTCTGGCAGCAGTTCACCGGGATTGATGCGGCCCATGATCAGGCCGACCAGACGCACAGTGCAGATCAGCACGATCAGCGCGCCGCCCAGTGGCAAGGCCCCGCGAAACAGGATGACGGGCAGATCCACGGAAATCAGCGTGCGGCCCATGAAGCTGAGCGCCGCGCGGCCACCAAACCAGAAGAGCACTGCGCCGAAGCCTGCCATGAGCAGTTGATTGATGCAGGCGAGAATGCGCTGCACACCGAGATTAAGGCTGCGGGCGAAGGAATCGAAACCCAGATGCTCATTGGTGCGGGTCAGATAGGCCGCGCCGATGAAGGTGAGCATGGCGAGAATATGCGCGGGCAACTCCTCGCCCCAGGATACGGAGCTGTTGAGAATGAAACGCGCGAACACCGCGTAGTTCAACAAAATCAACAGGATACCAGCGACAATGATGGTGAAGAGATCAAGCGCACGGCACATCTGCCGATCCAGCCAGACCACGAGTGTCCCGAGACTGTCCATGACATTCTCCTGCATGTTGGGGCGATGGGGGAAACGGCCCTGCGCGAGCACACAGGGCCGCAGGCGCGATCAGTCGAGGCCGAGCACGTCGCGCGTGACCGCGATCATGTCCGCGCCAATGGCATCGACAAAGAGCGGGTCATCATAGAGCGGCAGAGCGGCAGCCTGGAATGCCTCGAAATCGACCTCGTTGATGGCGATCTTGTCGGCCAGTTCCTCAAGGATGCGCGCATCGGTCTCATCCCCCCAGGCGAAAGTCCAGGGCGCGGTTTCCGACGCGATGCGCAGCAAGGTCTCGCGCACTTCCGGGGTCTGCGCGTTCAACCAGGGCTCGCCAAAGAGCATGAAGGTCGGCAGATAGACATGGTTCGACAGCGACATGTAATTCTGCACTTCATAGAAACGCGCGCTCTCGGCGACTTGTGCGGGGTTTTCCTGCCCGTCGATCACGCCCTGATCGAGCCCCGAATAAACCTCGCCAAAGCTCAGTGGCGTTGCATTCGCGCCAAGGCTATTGAACATCGCGACGCGCTGGCGCGAGGTGGGCGTGCGGATGCGCAACCCGCGCATGTCCTCGGGCGTCACGATGGGGCGGACCTTGTTGGTGATGACGCGAAAGCCGTTATCCCATAGCGCGGCCAGCACCATACCGCGCCCTTCAAAGCCCTCGGCCAGCATGTCGAAGGCGGGCGAGGCCGCAAATTCCATGACCTGATCGCGGTTTTCAAACAGATAGGGCAGATCGAACACGGCTGTGCGCGGGTTCACCTGCACCACAGCCGAGGCCGAGAGCGAGGCGTGATGCGTGCCGAAACCGAGCCCTTGGAGCACGTCTTCCTCAGAGCCGAGCGTGTTGCCCATGAAGATCTGCACATCCATGCTGGGCAATTCAGCCTCCACCCGGTCCTTGAACTCCAGCAGGAAGGCATGGGCGAAACTGCCATCGGGCAGGGAGGAGTTGATCTGGAGAACCTGCGCCTGGGCGAGAGCGGGCAGGAAGGCAGCGACAGATGCAGCAAGGGCGGATAGGCGGAAGG
>PXDM01000064.1 GCA_003565055.1 Paracoccaceae bacterium | reverse complement strand
TCGAAGACCTGACCTATGTTGTGTTCGACACCGAAACCACGGGGCTCACGCCGTCGAGCGATGAAATCGTGCAAATCGCAGCCGTGCGGCTGGTCAATGGCCGCCGTGTCCAGCGCGAGGTGTTCGATACGCTGGTCGATCCCAAGCGACCGATCCCGCAAAGCTCGACCGATGTGCATGGCATCACCGAGGATATGGTCAAGGGCGCGCCGACCATCGCCGAGGCAGGCAAAGGGTTCTTCGATTTCGCGCGCGGGGCGGTTCTGGTCGCGCATAATGCGCCTTTCGACATGGAATTCCTGCGCCGCCATGAAAAAACCATCGGCGTGAGTTTCGACAATCCGGTGCTCGATACGGTGCTGCTTTCGGCAGTGGTTTATGGCCAGCTTGAGCAGCACTCGCTCGATGCGCTGACCGCGCGGTTGGGAATCACCATCCCCGAAGCGGCGCGTCACACGGCCATCGGGGACACTGTGGCGACGGCAGATGCCTTTCTGAAGCTCATCCCGATGCTCAAATCGCGCGGATTGGAGACCTTCGGTGACGTTTTGGGCGAAGTTCGCAGGCATGGACGACTGCTGAAGGACCTGAATTGATCACATCACGCGCTGTCTTAACACTCGCTTAACTAAAGGGCTGCAAAACTCACTCCAATTGAGCAGACTCACAGGGGTGTCAGAATGGCGCATGCAATTTTGCTGAGTGCGACGATCGTGGTTACGGCTTCGCTGATCATTCTTGGATCGCTGGCCATTTTCGCGGGCATGTGGCGGAGCAAGACCCGCGTGGACATGTCGACAGCGGGCTCGGATCAGGACGCGGTCTTCATCTTCCGGGGGGAGGTGCTGATCGACAGCTCCGACGCCGCGCAGACATTGTTGAAGGCACTGCTTGATCCTGCCCCACAAGGGTCGAAAAATGCAGCCTGGGCCGCTTTGCAGCCCTATCTGCAAACCCGCTTTACTGATCTCGATGCAGCGCTCGCCAAGCTCGCGGATGCGGGGTGTGTCGAACTGAAATCTCAGTCGGATAACGGGCTTGTGCTCTCGGCGCGCTATCACAAGGGGCTGACGCAGTTGCGTTTGTCTGACAGGAGCGCGGAAGGGGCCTTGCTGGCAATTGACCGGCTGAGCTTCGATGCACTGCAAGGCGAATTGACGACGCTGCGGGCCGTGTCGCGGAACGCGCCTGCGCTGGTCTGGAAAACCAATGCAGACGGGCAGGTTGTCTGGGCAAATGCCGCGTATATCCGCAGCGTGCAGGATGATCGCGCGCGGGCGGGCGAGTTGTCCTGGCCGCTGCCGCATCTGTTCGATATGAATACGCGCGATGCAGCGGGGCGTCTCACGCTGCCCCAGGAAGATGGGGCACGCTGGTTCGCACATTCCGCAGCCCGATGCGAAGAAACGACTCTGCATTTTGCCGTCCCGATTGATGCGGCCGTCCAGTCGGAGGCATCTCGCCGCGAAACCCTGCAAACGCTGACGCGCACATTCGCGTCCCTGCCGATCGGCCTCGCCCTGTTCGATTCAGAGCGCAGGTTGCAGGTCTTCAATCCGGCGCTGGTCGATCTCACCGGGATGGCCCCGCTGTTTCTGGCCGCGCGCCCCAGTTTCGAGCAAGTGCTCTACACGCTGCGCGAGAAACGCATGCTGCCAGAGCCCAAGGATTTCCAGACATGGCGTCGCGAGATTGTCGAGATGGAGAAAGCCGCCGAAAACGGGGTTTATGCTGAAGAGTGGTGTCTCGATGGCGGACGAACCTTCCACGTGACAGGACGTCCGCAGCCCAATGGCGCAATTGCGCTGTTCATCGAAGATGTGACAACGGAAACGGCCCTCACGCGCAGCTATCGTGCAGAGATCGAGACGATGCAAAAAGTCATCGACGGGTTTGGGGAGGCTGTGGCCGTCTTCAATATGTCGGGCCAGACGCTGTTGGCGAATGATCCCTATGTCAAGCTTTGGAAGGACGATCCATGCGTCGATCTGTCTGATGCTGGCTTGACACAGGCGCTTGGCCGTTGGTCAGAAAATTGCGAGCCGACCACCCTCTGGGCGCGGCTCGCGGAATTTGTGACCCGCGCAGAGGTCAGCGATGAGATTACAGGCACTGTCGCGATGCATAACGGAACTGCTCTTTCGCTCCGGGCGAAAAGGCTGTCAGGCGGCGCAGTCATGATCGTGTTCCGCGCGCGCTCTCAGCCGCGAGCAACGCCGCAACGCACGGAGCGCGCGCTGCAGGCGGAGCTTGTCAACAGCCCCAATCTCGCACGCCTTGAGAGCGAAACGGTCAGGCCCTCGACCCCGCCTGATCGCCCGCGTCCGTCCGATATTCCGCATCGAAAAACCCGCTCCGCTGTCCATTCCAGTACGCGCGTGCGCGCCTGAGGCCGGATCAAAACAGTGTCGGCAAAGGCGCTGGCAGTCCTGCGCAAGACATGGCAGGTTGCCAGCATGACGCCCGCATTGGACCATATGGAACTCGCTTCATCGCCAGAACGGACCACCCGACTGGCGCGGTTGATCGCGCCCATGCTGGTCGCGGGCGACACGATCTTGCTGGATGGGCCTGTCGGCGCAGGCAAGAGCCATTTCTGCCGTGCTCTTATCCAGGCGCGCATGTCCGATGTCGGGGTCCTGGAGGACGTGCCGTCACCGAGTTTCACGCTCGTGCAGGCTTATGATCTGGGGGGCGTCGAATTCTGGCATGTCGATCTTTACCGGCTCGGCGATCCGCAGGAAATCCATGAATTGGGTCTGGACGAGGCTTTCACGCAAGCGATCTGCCTCGTGGAATGGGCCGAACGGCTCGGTGATCTTCGCCCGCGTGACGCGTTGCATCTGACCCTCGCGCCCGGACCCGAGGCCGACGCCCGCGTCTTGCGATTCACTGGGCCGCCACGCTGGCACGACCGCCTTGCCCCGCTGATCAAGCCCGGCCAAGTTCATGTTCGCTGACGATCCTGCGCCGCCGCGTCTCTTCGCGCTGCCGCCCGGTGTCGATTTCCCGGAGGCCTTTGCCGCAGGCTGCCGCCAGCGTTTCGAAGCGCTCCCCCCCGAGGCGCGCGCGAATGCCACCATCCTCGTGAATTCCGTGCGGATGCGCAACCGCCTGCGCGCAGCTTTTGCCGCGCAAGGCCCCGCGCTTTTGCCGCGCATTCGGCTGATCACGGATCCGCTGCTCTTCGAGGATGCGGCCCGCCTGCCGCCCGCGATCCCGCCCTTGCGCCGCAGGCTGGAACTCGCCCAGCTCATTGACCGGCTCTTGAAAAGCGCGCCGGACCTGGCCCCGCGCGCGGCGCTTTATGACCTCTCTGACAGTCTCGCGCGGTTATTTGCGGAAATGCAGGCCGAAGCCGTCCCGCCCGAGCGGTTGCAAAGCCTTGATGTCAGTCGCCATTCCGGCCATTGGGCGCGCGCGCTCGCCTTCATCACGTTGGCCGAGCAAGTCGTTCATCGCGATGCACCCGATGCCGAAGGTCGCCTGCGCGCACAGGCCGAGGCGTTAATTGCCGCCTGGCAGATCACCCCGCCGCCCGGCCCGGTGCTGATCGCAGGCTCGACCGGCTCGCGCGGCACCACCGCGCTGCTGATGCAGGCCGTGGCGCGCTTGCCGATGGGCGCTGTGGTCCTGCCGGGCTTCGATTTCGCGATGCCCGCCGAGACATGGCAGGCGCTGGCTGAAGGCACTTCCTCGGAGGATCACCCGCAATTCCGCTTCCTGCGCTTGATGCAAGCGCTCGACCTTTCCCCCG
>PXDM01000029.1 GCA_003565055.1 Paracoccaceae bacterium | reverse complement strand
GGGGCGGTGGTGCTGCGAGGCGATCTGGCAGAGCGCCGCTGCTGCGAGCCGGTGGCGGGTGTCAGCGGGCAGCGCGTCGAAAGCGGGCGCATCGAAGATGATATCGCCATGCATGTAGCGCGCGATCTCGCGGGCTGCGTCGCAAGCGGCCCTGTCGAGCACGATCTGCGCTTCGGCCATGCGCGCGGCTGTGTCCGACAGCCGCGCGGGGCTCAGACTGAGCGCTGCGAGCGCCTGACGCGCCTTGATCCGGTCGAAGCGCAGGTCGTCATTGCCGGGATCGTCGCACCATGCGATGCCCTGCGCGCAGAGCCAGTCGCGCAACTCCGCACGGGTGAAGCCGAGAAGCGGGCGCAGCCAGATCAGGCCGGGCGTTGCGCGCTGTGCGGCCATCCCCGCCAGCCCGTCCACGCCAGAGCCGCGCGCAAGGCGCATCAGCACTGTCTCGGCCTGATCGTCGAGGCTATGACCCAGCGCCACCGCGTCGAGCTTTGCGCCCGCGGCCCAGCCCTGCAACAGCGCGCGCCGGGCCTCGCGCGCGCGGTCCTGCAGATTGCCCGTGCCGTCCCAGCCGCGCCAGACGAGCGTCGCGTGGGGCAGGCCGAGGCCCGCGGCAGTCTGCGCGACGCGCTGCGCCTCCTGCGCGGCTTCCGGGCGCAGGCCGTGATCGACTGTCGCGACGCTCAACTGCGCCTGGCCCCAGGCTTGCGCGAGATGCAAAAGCGCCATCGAGTCGCTGCCGCCGGAGACCGCAAGCCCCAGACGCTTGGGCGATCCCAGCGCCGCCATGGCCCGCGCGAAGCGCGTGCCGAGCGGTTCGCTCAAGGACACGCAAGGTCTGCGCGGGCGCTTTCGGCCTCAGTGGCTTCGGCAGAAAAGCCGAAGCGGTCGCGCAATTCGTCAAACATCACGCAGGCTTCTTCGCGCTGGCCCAGCCGCCCCAGACTGTCGCCCAGCGCCAGCAACGCGCGCGGGGCTGTGTCGCCATCGGGATCGGCCAGATAGAGGTTGAGAAAGGCGCGCGCCGCGTCAGGCTCGGCCCCGCGCGCGCGGTGCATCTCGCCCAGCAGGAGGCTGGCCTCTGACCCGAGCGGGCTGCCGGGATAGAGCGTCAGGAATTCCTCCAGCGCCTCTGCCGCCGCGTCATGCGCGCCGTCTTCCGCCAAGGCGCGGGCGCTGTCAAAAGCGGCGCGCTCGCCTGCGGCCATCTGCGGGCCGCCATTCTCGGGCACTGGTTGGATGGCGGGCCGGTCGCCGCCCAAGGGGCGGTCTGGCAGGGCGGAGGGGTCGCCGCCCTCGAGTTCGGTCAGGCGGAATTCGAGATCGCCGAGGCGGTTCGACGCCTCGTCAATCACCCGGCGGATGCGGAATTCCAGCTCCTCGGTGCGGCCTGTCAGCCGCGCGAGTTCACCACGGATTTGCTCGACCCGGTCGATCAGGCTGCCGTCAAAGCTGGGCTGGCCCGCGCCCGCGCCGCCCGACAATTCGCGCGCCAGTTCCGCCACGACGGAGCTGAGCGCGTTCAGCTCTGCGCGGATATCGGCCACAGTGTCGGCCTGCACAGGCGCGAGCGCGCCCAGCCAGAGCGCGGCACCGAAGGTGGCGGGGCCAAGCGCGCGCATCGCCGCGTTACCCTGTCACGCCGGAAATCGCCGTGACAGCGCGGCGGTTGATGTCCCAGCAGCGCTGCGCGGCGCAAGCTTCGACCGGGCGATCCTTGCCATAGCTGACAACGCGCATCCGGTTGGCGCTCACGCCCTGGCTGATCAGGTATTGCATCGCCGCATTGGCGCGGCGCTCGCCCAGCGCGATGTTGTAGTCACGCGTGCCGCGCTCATCGGCATGGCCTTCCATGACGATGGAAAACTGCGTGTTCTGATCGAGCCAACGCGCCTGTGCATCGAGTGTGGCGCGGCCCTCGGCGGTCAGGCTGGAGCTGTCGACAGTGAAGAACACCCGGTCCCCGATGCGCTGCTGGAAATGCGCGACCGAGCGCGGGTCATTCGGGTCGCCAAGGTTGCCCGTGGTCACGCCTGCATCATGGAACCCGCCCGTATCGCCGAAGCCATCCGCGCCGCCACCGCCGAAGGTGCCGCCCGCGCGCGGGTTGTTGCAGGCCGCGAGCGCGAGCCCTGCGAGGATCAGAAGTGTCTTGGAAGTCAGGGTCATGTGTCTATCCCTCAGATGGGTTGTTTTTATGGGTGGTTATGGACGCAATGGCCCCCATGCCGGGTCCGAGGCCGGGCCGGGGGTGGGCACGCGGCGCAGATTGCGCCCGGTGATATCGACGGAGTAGAGCGACGGATCACCGCCCTGTGCCTCGCGCGTGAACATGATGACACGGCCATTTGGGGCCCATGTCGGGCTTTCGTCAAGGAACGAGGCCGTGAGAAGCCGCTCTTCGGACCCATCCGTGCGCATCACGCCGATATGGAAACGGCCGGCATGGGATTTCGTAAAGGCGATCAGATCGCCGCGCGGCGACCAGACAGGCGTCGAATAGCGCCCCTGACCGAAGCTGATGCGCCGCGCCTCGCCGCCCGAGGCGGGCATGACATAGAGCTGGCTGGTGCCCGAGCGGTCGGATTCAAAGGCGATGAAGCGCCCGTCAGGCGAGAAGCTGGGCGCGGTCGCGATGGAGGGGGAGGAGGTCAGCTGGCTCATCTGCCCGCCGCTGAGCGACATGCGATAGAGGTCGGTATTGCCCCCGCGCGCGGCGGAAAACACAAGCCCGCTGCCATCGGGCGTGAAGCGCGGCGAGAAGACCTGCGCGCCGGGCATATCGGCCACGAACTGGCGCTGCCCGGTCTGAGTGTTCATCAGCGCGATGCGCGGTGTACCAGTCTCGTAGGTGGTGTAGAGGATGCGCTCGCCTGTCAGCGAGATGCGCGGGCCGATCACCATGGCGCGGCCATCGGTGAGGAATTGCACATTCTCGCCATCCTGATCCATGATCGCAAGCCGCCGCCTGCGATCCGTGCGCGACCCGGATTCGCTGATGAAGACCACGCGGCTGTCGAAATAGCCGCTCTCGCCCGTGATCCGGCTATAGACCGCATCCGAGACCTTATGCGCCATGCGCCGCCAGCTTTCCGTCGTGCCTGCGAATTGCAGCCCGTCGCCGACCTGCTGGCCGGTGAGCACGTCAAACAGCCGGAATTTCACTGTCATGCGATTGCCCTGCACCGAGACCGCGCCGGTGATCAGCGCCTGCACATTGACCGCGCGCCAGTCGCTGTAGCTGACGCTGGCATCGAAGCTGTTGATCCGCGCGATATGCGCCTGACGCGGGACTTCGCGAAACAGCCCGGTATTCGACAGATTGGCCGAGACGACCTGTGCGAGCCGTTCGGAATATTGCGCGCCCGCGCTGTTCTCGGCGACGAAAGCGGGCATGGCGAAGGGCATCGGCTCGATCACGCCTTCGGTGATCTGCAGCCGCAGCGGTTGCGCCTGCGCAGGCGAGAGCGCGAGCATCCCGGCAAGGAAGATCAGCACCAGCGCGGGGAGTGTCAGGAAAAACCGGGTCATCTGAGCCTCATGCCTTCGGGGTTGAATGTAATCTCGATATCACGCCAGGCGTCGTATTTCTCGGGCGGCAGGCCGTAGCCATCGCCCTCGCAGCGGATAATTGCCCGGCGCGCGGCCTCGAACGCCTGCTGAACCGCCGTGTCCGACCCGCCCGAAGCCGCCACCATGCGGATCGAGCCCTGCTCATGGCGGGCTTCGGGGGTCATGGAGAAGCCCACGGTCACTGTCACTT
>PXDM01000009.1 GCA_003565055.1 Paracoccaceae bacterium | reverse complement strand
GCACCGTCCCGGGTACAGAGCAGGATATGGACACGCTCGGATGCCATGACATCGACGATGTTACAGAGAATTGATGTTCGCTCAACCTCGGGCTTTGGATAAGGTCGCTGTCTTCGGGTGGGAGTGATGCTTGATGGATCCCCCGCCACCTGCTAGCTGGATTGCACTGGGATTTGTACTGCACCCCCCCTGATCCGGATACCCGCACGGCATGGCTGCAAAGATCACGACAGGCGCTGCCTCCCGCTCCCACGCGTCAGATATGGCCGCAGCGGACGCGCCCGGCCTGCCGCTGGAACACGCGCCGGCCCATGTCAGCGAAGATGTCGATCCCGCCATCGCAGCACACCTGTCGGATACGGGGTTGCGGCTTGTGCCGGTCCCGCCTGCTGCACCGGACGGGGCATCGCCTTGCGTGATCATCTGGGGGGGGGCGGCGCGCGCGCTGGCAGCCGCGATTGAGCAGGGCCAGCCGCCTGCGCCCGCGCTTGATGCCTGGAATGCACGGGGCCGGGCGCTGCTGGATATCCATGCGCGCGGGGGCTGCGTGCTGATCGATCAAGACACGCTGACAGAGGGCGGGGCCGGATGGGACAGGCTGCGCGCTATGCCAGCGTTCCGGGACCTGCCTGCGGGTCCGGGGGCTGCGGCGACCCCGGGTCAGGCCATGCGGAAAGCACTGGCGCAGATGGCGCTCCTGCAGTCGCCCGATGCCATGCAGACCCTTGAGCGCTTGCAGACCGCAAGCGGTGCCCTGCCGGGCGCGCGTAGCGCTCTAGATCTGGCGGGACATGGGCTCGGGGCATTGCACACCCTCGAGGCTGAGATGGACGCGCTGCACTCACAGAGCGCGCAGGCCGAGGCCACGCATCGCAAGAGCATGACCGAGGCAGAGGAGCTGCTGGCGCAAGCCCTGCGCGATCTGCGCGAGGAAGCGGCCATGCGGCACGCGCTGGAAATGCCCCGCCGCGCATGGCTGGCCGCGCGGTTGGGGGATGCGCTCGCCTCGATCCGCTGGCGCATCGCGCAGGCGCGGCGGCGCCTTGCGGGGCAGAAACGGCCCATCCCCATGGGCAAGAGTGAAGAGAACCCGCATGATGACCGGCGCTGACAGCCTGCGCACGGGCGCGGCCTGACGCATGGACCCGGTCAGACTCCTCCTCTTCGGCGGGTATCGCAATCGCAACCCGTTGGCCTATGCCCCGATCCGGGCTGCACTGGGATCCCGCGCAGAGCTGGTCTTCGCCCCCGAAGACGCGCAGCTTCTCGTGATCAGCCATTTTCGGGATATCGAGTTGTTCGGCGCGCGCATCGCCACGCTCTTGCAGCGGCTGCCCCGGCTACGGCTGGTCCTGCTGTCCGAAGAGCCGTTCTGGGACAGTTGCTGGATGCGTGATCCGTTCACCCGCGCGCAGCGTTTCGCCACGCCGGGCGGGCCGGTTGACTGCACCGTGCTCAACCATGCGACCAGCGCGATCTTCCGGCCCGACAGGATCCCGTATTTCCTGCTGACTGACCCCCGCTATATCGCGCATTATCGCCCGCTCATGGACCGCAATGCCGGCTGGCAGGCACAGGACTGGTACCGCCATTTCGCCCGCGCGCGCCATGACGCGGTCTTTCTGGCCAGAAACCGGGGGGGGCCACGGCTCAATGCCGATTTCGGCGGCGATGCCATGCACGGCCTGTCGGTCTGGCGCACCGAACTGGCGGCGGCCTGCACAGGCGCCCGGGTCCTGCGCGAAGGTATCGGCTGGGGGGCTGCATCCCCCCGCCAAAGCCTGCCGGACTGGCATGCTGACAAACTGGCTCGGTTCGACCTTGGGGTGCGCTACATGTCGGCGCTCGAGAATACGCATCAGGCCGATTACGTCTCGGAAAAGATATGGGATGCCTTCGCGATCGGGGCGATCCCGCTCTATGCCGCCGGGCCCGGCCATGCTGTGCATCGCCTGATCGGCCGCGACGGGTGGGTCAACCTTTTTGCCCATCTGGGCACGGTCCCGGCGCTGGACGCCACGGATCCTGTGGATATGGCCACGGCCACGGCCTATGCCGCGCAGCAGGAGCGGTTTGCGCACCTTTTCAGCGATCAGGGTGTGATCGCGGCGGAATATGATCGACTGTGCACAGCGCTTCTGAAAGAGTTTGTGACAATCCTGCGGGCCTAGCTGTCCAGGAAAACGCTGCTTGGGATGGGGCAAAATCGGACCGGCAGTCACGGCCTCTCGTCACCGTGAAAAACGCTTTCGGACCAAAGATCTGGTAATTGGACGACGTCGTCTCCGCCGAAGGTTTTCAGGTGCCTGAAAGGTAAAAGGATGCATGGCAAGGTGTGATCGGAGGATCAACCAAGAATCTTCTGATCGACCATCTTCTGTGACTGGCGCGCAAGAAACACGAGGAACCGCTGCAAGGATCTCTTTATCCACCGCGACGCGCTAGGTCGCGCAACAGGATCAATGTTGCCTGCCCATTGCAGCCGCTTGAACAGACCGAATGTCAGCGCCGCCAGCAGGAGATCATCCGCAGATACACCTGCGCCTGATGTGTCTTTCAAGGATAAGGCTTTCGCATATGACCGGAAGAAAGCACTCTTGTGTTCCCGGTTCTTGCTCGCAAGAATCTCGTCCGCAAAGAAATGCAGATCTGCGCCGGCAAAGCATAGACTCACGGTTCCCCAATCAAAAATATACGGTGCCCCGAGGGCCTGGTCATCGGCCGCGGCCATGTTCTTCCAGCTCAGATCAAGATGACTGCTGACATAGGGTAGCTCTGACAGGCGCTGCTTGATTGCGGGAAGATGAAGACGCACGATGTTGATGGCCTTGAGGTGCTTGTCCTCCTCGCATATCGGCTCAAGGAGTGCCAATGTATCAAGCTCGATCGTCTGGGCTGTCGTATTCTGTTGCAGACCGGGAAGATCAAGCAACGCCAGTCTGGACAGATAGTTGCCCAGAGCTTTCCATGCGGCGTTGTCAAGTACTGGTTCTTTCAGAACCCCATGAACAGCTTCGGTGAAAACTGAATATTCGCCCTGGTGGATCTTCTGAATCTTGTAGAGGCGCGGTACATTCACATTCGACGCTTCCAGAATATGGTAAGTATTCTGATAGAAATCTATTTCTGCTCTGTTCCGTGTGCGCTTCTCCACAATCTTTAGAATATCTTGCCCATCACGGCTGATGTGATGCAATGCCATGCCGGTATTGCCTGCACCACCTTCCAGCGGCAATATGTCATGAGTGAGGGCGAAATCCTTGAAAAACTCGGGGGGCACCTTCAGCGGTTCTGTATTCACGGTTCCTGCAATCCCTGTGTCAGGACCGAATGTCCCCGACATTTGACTGGAACCACTCATACGTCTCTGCGACGCCGTCTTCCAGCCCGATCTGCGCCTGCCAGCCCATCGCTGCCAGACGGCTGACATCCATCAGCTTGCGCATCGTGCCGTTGGGCTTGCTCGGGTCTGTCTCGATGCGGCCCTGAAAGCCGGTCACACGCGCCACCATCTGCGCCAGTTCCAGGATCGAGACATCGCTGCCGGTGCCCACATTGATATGGCTCAGCATCGGGTGGGTGTTGGCGTCATAAGCTTGTTTCGGCAGGTCCAGAACAAACAGGCTTGCCGCGGCCATGTCATCGACATGCAGGAATTCGCGCCGGGGTGTGCCGCTGCCCCAGATCGTCACGCTGTCCGCGCCTGATTGCGCGGCCTCGTGGAAGCGGCGGATCAGGGCGGGCAGGACATGGCTGTTCTCGGGG
>PXDM01000031.1 GCA_003565055.1 Paracoccaceae bacterium | reverse complement strand
TCGCGATAGCCTTCGAGCGGGTAGCGGCTGATCGAGGCCCCGAGGAACAGCAGGTCATCGAAATGCGGCACCTTGCGTTTTGCGCCGCCGCCGCGAATGTCATAGATGCCGGTCGCGGCCGCGCGCCGGATTTCGGAGTTGATCGGGTTGGAAAACGTCGCGGACTGGATCGGCACGGTCTGCGGGATGCGTGTGTCATGTTGGTTCATGGAGTTGGTCCCTCAATAGGCCGCAGCATTGTCGACATCGAAATTATAGAGCTTGCGGGCAGAGCCGTAACGGCGAAACTCTTGCGGGTCTGCGTCAATCCCGGCGCGCGCCAAAAGGTTGCGCAGGATCTCCAGATGCTCGGGGCGCATCTCTTTCTCGATGCAATCCGCGCCGAGGCTTTTGACCGACCCGCGCACGAAAAGCCGCGCCTCATAGAGCGAGTCGCCCAGCGCGTCGCCCGCATCGCCGCAGACGACCAGATTGCCCGCTTGCCCCATGAAGGCCGACATATGCCCGATATTGCCTTGGACAACGATATCAATGCCCTTCATCGAGATCCCGCAGCGCGAGGACGCATTGCCCTTGATCACCAGAAGTCCGCCGCGCCCTGTGGCGCCGGCATATTGGCTGGCATCGCCGTCGATGATCACAGTGCCCGACATCATGTTTTCGGCCACACCCGGCCCGGCGGAGCCTGCGACATGGACCGTCGCCTGCTTGTTCATGCCCGCGCAGTAATAGCCTGTCGAGCCGCGCACAGTGACTTCGATCGGCGCATCAAGCCCGACCGCGATGGCATGCGCGCCGCGCGGGTTCAGGATGTCCCAGCTGGTCGCATTGGTCTGATCCGCCTGCGCCTGAAGCGTCGCGTTCATCTCGCGCAGGGTGGTGGTGGCAAGGTCGATGGTCTGCATGGCTCAGTGGCTCCAGAAATAGACAGTGGCGGGTTCAGGCTCCCAGACGCGGGCGGTCTCGATCCCCGGCAGGTTGACCAGCGCGCGGTATTCCGACCCGAACGCCACATATTGATCGGTTTCGGCCATGACGGCAGGCTTGCAGGCAATCGGGTCACGGACCACGCCGAAGCCGTCGCTGGTGCCCACGACGAAGGTGAAAAACCCGTCGAGATCATCGAGCGCACCTTCGAGCGCTTCGCCCAGAGACGCGCCCTCGCGCATTTTCCAGGTCAGATAGGCCGCGCCCACTTCCGTGTCGTTCATGCTCTCGATGCGGATGCCCTCGCGCTTGAGTTTGCGCCGCCAGTTGTTGTGATTGGACAGCGAGCCATTATGCACAAGGCACTGGTCGGAGCCGGTCGAGAAAGGATGCGCGCCCTGCGTCGTCACCGCCGATTCGGTCGCCATGCGGGTATGGCCGATGCCATGCGTGCCGGTCATCGCCGAGAGATCGAAGCGCGCGGCGACGTCGCGGGGCAGGCCGACTTCCTTGTAGATCTCGACCCGCGCGCCGTCGCTCATGACCCGCAGGCCGGGGCGCAGATCCGTGAGCGCTGCGCGGGCGGTCTCGATCTGGTCTTCCGGCAGGTCGAGCACCGCATGTGTGTCCTTGCGCCGCAGGCTGACGGGGGTCTCAAGGCGCGCGCCGAGGTCATCGGCCAGCGTCGCGAAATCCGCGTCGGGCGTGTCGGATTGCAGCGTGAGCTTGGCTTTGCCCGCCGCCCCGTTGCCATAGATCGCGATGCCCGCGCTGTCGGGGCCGCGATCTGTCATCGTCACCAGCATATCTGTCAGAAGCGCGCCCAGTTGCGGCTCCAGCGCTTTGTCCTTGAGAAACAATCCAACGATTCCGCACATGCGGCAGGCTCCTTTGAAGGGATGATGGCTGGAAGCTAGCAGCAAGACTTCCGAAATTCAACCAACAAGAAATATATTTTCCCCAGAGTTTGTGATCTGACGGAGGGTTGCGTAATTCTTATGCGCGAGGGGCGCTGATTCGCGTGGATATGGTGTGACTGGTTCACAAACTGGTCTGCTTTCGCTGTCGTGTTCTGCGGGCGTCCATGCCCAGAAAGCACCCAAATCGCGCAAAAAATTGCCCTCCAGTAAAAATATTTTCTTTAAGTGTTGATTTTTGATCCGGGATTTGCCCAACTTGGTTCTGACACGGCGCTTGCAGCGTGCTGCGCGCAACCGAAAAGAACCAAATGGAACCAAGTAAACCATATCGGGAGGAATGAGATGACGGCATCATGGCGCTTTTCGGTTCTGGCGGATCGCCACCGGGCGATGGGCTCGGCGCTGGAGGATTGGTCGGGCATGGGCACTGCCTGGAGCTACGACAAGGATCAGGAGGAAGAATATCTCGCGATCCGCACCAAGGCGGGGTTCATGGATGTCTCGGGGCTGAAGAAAGTGCATGTGGTGGGGCCGCATGCGTTTCATGTGATCGACCGCGCGACGACGCGCAATGCCGACAAGATCAAGCCCGGGCGCAGCTCCTACGCGACCATGCTGAATGATGACGGCAAGTTCATTGATGATTGCGTGATCTATCGCACCGGGCCGAATTCCTACATGGTCGTGCATGGGTCAGGGCAGGGGCATGAGCAGCTGACCATGGCGGCGATGGGGCGCGACGTGGATATCCGCTTCGATGACAATCTGCATGACATCTCTCTGCAGGGGCCAATGGCCGTGGATTTTCTGGAAGCCCAAGGCGTGCCGGGGATCCGGGATCTGGCCTATTTCTCGCATACCCAGACCATGCTCTGGGACAAGCCAGTGATGATTTCGCGCACAGGTTACACAGGCGAGCGTGGCTACGAGATTTTCTGCCGCGCGCAGGATGCGGTCGAGATCTGGGATGCGCTGGTCGAGAAGGGCGCGCCGATGGGGATTATCCCGACGCGCTTCACCACGCTCGATCTGTTGCGCGCGGAAAGCTACCTCTTGTTCTTCCCCTATGACAATTCCGAGATGTATCCGTTCGAGGATGAGAAATGCGGCGATACGCTCTGGGAGCTGGGACTGGATTTCACTGTGTCCAAGGGCAAGACCGGCTTTCGCGGGGCGGAAGAGCATTACCGCCTGAAAGGCAAGGAGCGCTTCAAGATCTACGGCGTGAAGCTGGAAGGCACCACGCCTGCCGAGGAAGGTGCGGCCCTGATGAAGGACGGCAAGCAGGTCGGTGTGGTGACCGTGGGCATGTATTCTTCGCTCAACAAGCACAATATCGGCATTGCGCGGATGCCAGTGGCGTGCGCAGTGGATGGCACGGCGATGGTGGTGAAAAACGCTGATGGGGAAATCCCCTGCGTGGCCCATTCCATGCCTTTCTATGACCCCGACAAAAAACGCCGCACGGCGAAAGGGTAATTATCATCGGGCGCGGTTCTCTCATGAGGCCGCGCCCTTTTCACGAGATGACACAGGGAGCATGACCCCCGATGAGCCGCTTTGACTTCCCGCCTTCCATCGCCAGCCGCCCGGTTTACGGGGTGCTGGCGCCGCGCAAGGGCAGCCAGCATCTGATGATCGCGGATGGGGAGGGGGCGGAGGCGCTTCTCGACCTCGCCCGCACAGCACCCGAGATCATGGCGCAGGCGCATGTGATCTTCATCCCGCGTGGAGCAGATACGCTGGTCGAGGCATTGCGTGCGGCGGGGCCTGCGATCCTGCATATCGGCCCGAGTTACCCCGCGACCGTGCAGCGCATCCGGCGGGTGTTGCAGGACAGCGTCATGGGAGCGCAGATCTATCTGGCGGGGACCGAAGGGCTGATCGGTCAGGCGATGAATGAGGCGCTTCAGGCGGGGCTGCC
>PXDM01000140.1 GCA_003565055.1 Paracoccaceae bacterium | reverse complement strand
TGATGAAATCCATCCGATAGGCCACCTCCTCCAAGCAGGCGACCTTCAGGCCCTGGCGCTTCTCCAGGGTCTCGATAAAGCCCGAGGCCTCATGCAGGGAATCGAAGGTACCGGTATCCAGCCAGGCATAGCCGCGCCCCATGGTCTCGACCGAAAGCGCGCCCTCGGCCAGATACATCTCCAGAAGGCTCACGATTTCCAGCTCGCCCCGCGCGGAAGGGGTGATCCGTGCAGCCCGTTCAGGCGCGGTGCCATCCAGACAGTAAAGCCCGGTCACAGCGTAATTCGAGGGCGGCACTTCGGGTTTCTCGATGATCCCGCGCACCCGGCCTTTCGCGTCGAAATCCACCACCCCGTAGCGTTCAGGATCGGCCACGCGGTAGCCAAATACCGTGCCGCCCGCAGGGCGCGCATCGGCCCGCGCCAGCATCTCGGGCAGGCCATGGCCGAAAAAGATATTGTCGCCCAGCACCATCAGCGACGGCGCACCCGCCAGAAACTCCTCGGCCAGCAGATAGGCCTGCGCCAGCCCGTCGGGGTTTGGCTGGATGATCCAGGTGAAGTCCAGCCCCCATGCGCTGCCATCACCCATCAGCCGCTGGAACTGCGCCTGATCCTCGGGTGTGGTGATGATCGCGATCTCGCGAATGCCCGCCAGCATCAACGCCGAGAGCGGATAATAGATCATCGGCTTGTCATAGACCGGCAGAAGCTGTTTTGACACGCCCATCGTGATCGGCCAGAGCCTTGTCCCCGACCCGCCGGCCAGAATGATGCCTTTGCGCTCAGTCATGTGAGCAACCTCCGAATATCGGCGCGCGCTTCGGCCTTCCAGTCGGGCTGGCCAAGGGCGAAATCACGCGCCAGTGTGGTGCAATCCAGCCGCGAATTCAGCGGGCGGCGGGCAGGGG
This sequence comes from Paracoccaceae bacterium, assembly GCA_003565055.1. Taxonomy (GTDB): domain Bacteria; phylum Pseudomonadota; class Alphaproteobacteria; order Rhodobacterales; family Rhodobacteraceae; genus Roseinatronobacter. The sequence goes on along the minus strand of PXDM01000140.1, from coordinate 2,874 downwards.
TGGGGTAGCCCGAGGACGCGATCCCTGTCACCGCCACATCGCGCCCCGCGCAATGGAAGATCCAGCGCGCGAATTCGGCCCAGCTGACATAGGGGCGGCCAGCGATATGCCAGATCCCGCCGGGTTGGCCTGCTTCCATGGCCTCGGTGATTTTCAGCGCGGCGCGGGCAATGGCTTCCGCCGGGGTTGGCCCGCCGATCTGATCCTCGACCACATTGAGCGCGTCGCGGCTTTCCGAGAGCCGCAGCATGGTTTTCAGGAAATTCGCCCCATCGGCAGAAAACACCCAGGAGGTGCGCAGGATCGCCGCCTGTCCCCCGGCGGCAAGGATCGCCTCTTCGCCCGCGCGCTTCGAGCGCCCATAGGCATTGATCGGCGCAGTGGGGTGATCGGGCGCAAAAGGCTGGTCGCCTGCGCCGTCAAAAACGTAATCGGTCGAGATATGCACAAAGGGTATACCAAGCGCTGCGGCCTCGCGCGCCATCGCCCCCGGTGCGGCCCCGTTGACGATGGTCGCCGCCGCCTCGTCACTTTCGGCCGCATCGACAGCCGTCCAGGCGGCGGCATTGATCACCGCGCGCGGCGCATGGGCACGGATCGCCTGCGCGCAGGCATCCGGGTCGGACAGATCGGCTTCGGCACGACTGAGAAACACCGCCTCGGGGGCCAGCCGCGCGAGCGCCTGCGCCACTTGTCCGCTTTGCCCGAAAACGAGAATCATGCGCCCACCCCCAACCGCTGGCCCACGCCGTCCCGCGATTGCAATGCGCGCCACCAACCCTCATTGGCCAGATACCATTCGACAGTACGCCGCAGCCCTTCCTCGACTGTCACCGAAGGCCGCCAGCCCAGTTCCTGCCGGATGCGGGTCGGATCAATCGCATAGCGCGCGTCATGGCCGGGGCGGTCGGTGACAAAACTGATCTGATCGGCATAGGATCCGCTGGCTTTGGGCCGCAGATCATCAAGGATCGCGCAGAGCGTGCGCACCAGCTCCAGATTGCTGCGCTCATTCTCGCCGCCGATATTGTAGCTGCGCCCAAGCGCGCCCTTTTCCAGCACCAGCAAAAGCGCATCGGCGTGATCCTCGACATAAAGCCAGTCGCGCACATTGGACCCATCGCCATAGATCGGCAGCGGCTTGCCCGCGAGCGCGTTCAGGATCACCACCGGGATCAGCTTTTCGGGGAAATGATAAGGGCCGTAATTATTCGAGCAATTGGTCATCACCACCGGCAACCCGTAAGTATGGTGCCAGGCCTGTACCAGATGGTCGGATGCCGCCTTGGACGCCGAATAGGGCGAGCGCGGATCATAAGGGGTGTCTTCCGTGAACTGCCCCTCTGGCCCCAGCGAGCCGAACACTTCATCCGTGCTGATATGGTGAAAGCGGAAGCTGTCAAAGCGGCCCCTGCCCACCCAATAGGCGCGGGCGGCTTCCAGCAGCTCGTAAGTGCCGGTGACATTGGTCGAGATGAAATCGCCCGGCCCGTCAATCGAGCGGTCGACATGGCTCTCGGCGGCCAGATGCATCACCGCATCGGGCTGATGGGTGTCAAAGATGCGTGTCAGCGCGGCGCGGTCGCGGATATCGGCGCGCTCAAACGCATAAAGCGGGCTGTCGGCCACCGGGGCCACGTTTTCCAGACAGGCGGCATAGGTCAGCGCATCGAGATTGACGACGCTATGCCCCCGCGCCACCGCAAGCCGCACCACGGCAGAGCCGATAAACCCCGCCCCGCCTGTCACCAGAAGTTTCATCATTTACCCTTCGAATTGAAACGGGCTTTCAAAATCAGAAAAATGCGGCGCTTTTGCGTCCTTGTCGGACAGGATCGGGGCATCTGTGCCCCAGTCAATACCAAGCGAGTCCCAGGCGACGGCGCCATCGCAGTCGGGCGCATAGGTGTCAGAGCATTTATACTGCACCTCGCAATCCTCGGTCAGGGTCAGGAAGCCATGCAGAAACCCCTTGGGCACATAAAGCTGCGCGCCGGTGTCGGCCGAGAGTTCCACCGCGACATGCTGGCCGTAACCGGGCGAGCCCTTGCGTGCATCGACCGCCACATCGAGGATCACCCCCCGCGAACACCGCACCAGCTTGTCCTGAGCGTGTGGCGGACGCTGGTAATGCAGGCCCCGCAACGTGTGGCGCGGCGCGGAATAGCTGTGATTATCCTGCACGAAATCGGGCCAGTCGAGCCCCGCATCCCGCAGCGCGGCGCGGTTCCAGGTCTCGGAGAACCAGCCGCGCGCATCACCGAAGCGGCGCGGGGTGATCAGCACCGGGCCGGGAAGGGAAAAGGTCTGGATATCCATGATGCAGTCCTGTCAGATTGGATCTTCGTGGCAGATGCCCTTGCCGCGCCCGAATGCTCAGCGCCGCAGCGCCAGTGTCAGGACCAGCGCGCCGATGACGCCCGCGACAAGCTGGTCCAGCCGGACCGTGATGCGCAAGCCCAGAAACGTGACCAGATAGCCGCCGATAGCCGCCCCGATCACCCCCAGTACTATCGCCGGAACCGGTTCGCCCCCGCGCCCTGACAGGCGCGCGACCAGCCAGCCCACGCCCCCGCCGATGATCAATGCCGTGATCCAGCTCATATCTGCCTCTGATCCCTGATCCCTGCGCGCCCCGACCGATCCCGGCACGCCCTGCCTTATGCCCCGACAGGCCGGAAAATGCAGCAAGATTTTGTACGCGCGGCTGATACCGCTCAGGTTCCGGTCGAGGCAGCTTCCCCGCCAGTGCCCTCGATCACCCGCAAATGCGCGGCCGCAGGGCGCGGAGCCTTGGCCCCTGGCCAGAGCAGATCGCGGATTTCCTCTGCCGGAGCGCGGTAATCCAGCGGGGCCGCCCGCAAGAGCATCTGC
>PXDM01000515.1 GCA_003565055.1 Paracoccaceae bacterium | reverse complement strand
TCGCCCCCACGCTTTTCACTTCTGTGATCCCGCCGCCCCAGGCCATGGGGCGAGCGCGGCTGATGCTGCGCGCGTCGTGCGAATCACGCAGCCCGGCAATAGGCCGATCTACTCGCCAATTCTGGGGAGTTACATCCGGCGAGTATCTCCAACGCAGCAGGCTTGGTACCAACAAGATATCTCGTAGCGACTGGAAAGCTGACATGAGCACCAAGCCGGACCATTACGAACTCTATGAGAAAATCGCGGATATGATCGACTATTGCCGCGATCATGGCCTGCCGCAGACGCAGCATATGCTTTCGATGAGCATGGGCATCCTGTGCAAGGAAGAAACCCTGAACAACTGCGCAAATCAGACAAATATACGCATGTTTCCGGCAAATAGGGTCAATGGTCGGTCTTTTTGACACTGTAAGCTCAAGGAACTCACGCGGGATGCGCGGCTGAACGAAGGTCGCGCGCGCTATATCACAGGGCACCCTGCGCGCAGGTGTGCCACACAGCCCCCCGAACGGGGCAAACTTGCGCCACAGAGCTTGTGTCGCAGGCCCTGATCGCTTGTCACTGCGCGATGGGGCTATTTTCCTTGCATGACATATTGAACTGCTTGTATCGTTGAGCAATCTTGTCTCATCATTGTGGGCAGGGCACCCAGCCCATGCCTGCATGCTGATGGGATTTGCGATAAACGCGGGGTGAACAATGATGATCCCCGCGACGCTCACTGAAGACATGTGGATCTCAGAATTGGACCTGATGCCTATGAAACCGAATAGGCCGCTCAGTCTGGAAGTGCTCATCGAGCGCATCGGACATGTTCAGTCACAAGCCGAACTGCAAGAAATCGTGGTTGCCCTGCGCGATGCGCTTGGCGTGCGCCACGTCGTCTACCATTGGGTGGCCACGAGTGGCGAAATGAATGGCGGCGCCCTGCCCGAGCAGATATCAATCCGGGACGCCGCCACGATCAAAGGCTATCAGGTCGATGGCTACCGGGGGCAGCATTTTGGCTGCGGCACGTATGAGCCCGCCTGGATTCAGCTCTATCTCGAAAAAGGCTATCTGCGCACGGATCCGGTCATTCTGGGATGCTATCAGCGTTTTCACCCTGTGGATTGGCGGCGTCTCGACTGGTCGAGCAAAGCCGCACGCGCGCTGGCGGCGGATGCAGCAGCGCATGGGATCGGACATCAGGGCCTGTCGGTCCCTGTGCGCGGCCCCTTCGGACAATTCGCGCTCCTTTCCGTCAGCGACACCTGTGAGGACGCGGCCTGGGATGACTTCATCGAAACGCATCGCCAGACCCTGATCCTGTTGGCGCATTATATCAACGACAAAGCCCTGGATCTGCAGCCCGGCCACAACCAGGAGCTGCTGCAACCCCTGAGCCCGCGCGAGCTTGAAGCCATGATGCTGCTCGCCATCGGCTATAGCCGGGCGCAGGCCGCAAAAGCGCTCTCGATCTCTGAGCATACGTTCCGCGTCTATGTGGAAAGCGCCCGCTACAAGCTTCAGGCGCAGAACACGACGCATGCGGTTGCGCGGGCGCTGGCGCGCGGCCTCATCGTCGTCTGAGACGCGGCTTCGCGCCAAACTGTTGCGCTCGGCTTCCCGGCGCGCGCAGGGCACCCACTCTGTTAACTTTGATCATGGTAGTGTTTGTTTTTACCTCAATGGGGAAAGACGAATGATCCGTTATGTTTACGCCTCCGACCTGCATCAGCACCCGGTCCTGTCGAAAACCATGTTCCGCGACCGCGCGGACCAGTTCAAGACCCGCCTCGGCTGGGCGGTCACTGTCGACGCGCAGGGCGAGGAACGCGATGAATATGACGCCATGAACCCGCTCTACATCATCTGGGAGAATGCGGATGGAACGCATGGCGGCTCCATGCGGCTCTTGCCGACGACGGGCCGCACCATGGTCAATGATCACTTTTCGCATCTGACCGATGGTGTGAAAATCCAGAGCCCGCTGATCTGGGAATGCACGCGCTTTTGCATCGCGCGCGGCGCGGGTCCCGAAGTCGCGGCGGCGCTGATGCTCGCCTGCGGCGAGGTCGTGCGCGCCTTTGGGGTCGCGCATTGCATCGGCGTCTTTGATGCCCGCATGGTGCGGATCTATCGCCGCATCGGCGCTTGCCCGGAAGTCCTCGGCCAGCAGGGCGAAGGCCGCGAGATGATCGCGATCGGGCTCTGGGAATGCACCGAGGAAGCACAGCGCCGCGGGGCCGAGAGCCTGAATATCAGCGCCGCGCAACTGCAGAGCTGGATTGACCAGTCCTTTGGGCAGAAGTTCTCCGAGAACGCCCCCGCCTTCGCCGCAGCCTGAGACTGGATGACGGCCCGGCGCGGCGGAACAGCCTGCCCAAATGCGACTCGGGGAAGGGCGTGCAGAAACAGCGGCGCAAGACAAACCACGCCGCCTGCACTCCGGCACCCCAATTCAGAGCAATGACACAATAAATCATATGCTTGGGTTGCCCGCCCCCGCCACCATCACCACGCAGTTGCGCCGCGCAAGGCACAACGCGTAACTGCGCGGCGAGTCGCATCTGACGAGGTTTGCGTCAGTTCTCAGCGCATCCGGCGCGGCATTTCCTGTTATCAGGGCGGTCAAACCAAGAGGACCGCCATGCGCTATTCCGGCTTCCGCGTCATCAAAGAGGCTCTGTCCGGCCACAAGGGATGGACCCAAGCCTGGCGCGACCCCGACCCGCAGCCCCGATATGATATCGTCATCGTAGGCGGCGGCGGGCATGGTCTGGCCACCGCCTATTACCTCGCGCGCCAATTCCGCCAGCACAAGGTCGCGGTGATCGAAAAAGGCTGGATCGGCGGCGGCAATGTCGGGCGCAACACGACGATCATCCGCTCGAATTACATGCTCGACGGCAATGAGCCCTTCTATGAATTCTCGCTCAAACTCTGGGAAGGGCTGGAGCAGGATTTCAACTATAACGCGATGGTCAGCCAACGCGGTATCCTCAACCTGATCCACACGGATGCGCAGCGCGATGCGTTCATCCGGCGCGGCAATGCCATGATCCTTAATGGTGCCGATGCCGAATTGCTGGATGTCGCACAACTCAAGCGCGAATACCCTTTCCTCAACTATGACGATGCGCGCTTCCCGATCAAGGGCGGGCTCGCGCAACGCCGTGGCGGCACAGTGCGCCATGATGCCGTCGCCTGGGGCTATGCGCGCGGCGCGGACAGTCGTGGCGTCGACATCATCCAGAATTGCGAAGTCACCGGTTTCCGCATCGAAAACGGCCAATGCCTCGGCGTCGAGACCTCGCGCGGCTTCATCGGCGCGGGCAAGGTGGGCGTTGCGGTCGCGGGCAATTCCAGCCGCGTGATGGCCATGGCCGGGATCCGCCTGCCGATTGAATCCCATGTGTTGCAGGCCTTCGTGTCCGAGGGGCTGAAACCTGTTCTGCCCGGCGTGATCACGTTTGGCGCGGGGCATTTCTACTGCAGCCAGTCCGACAAGGGCGGGCTGGTCTTTGGCGGCGATATCGACGGCTACAATTCCTACGCCCAGCGCGGCAACCTGCCGGTGATCGAGGATGTGGCCGAAGGCGGCATGGCGCTCTTCCCCGGCTTGGGCCGCGTGCGGCTGCTGCGGCTCTGGGGCGGCATCATGGATATGTCGATGGACGGCTCGCCGATCATCGACCGCACCCCTGTCGACGGGCTCTATTTCAACGGCGGCTGGTGCTATGGCGGCTTCAAGGCCACCCCGGCTTCCGGGCTGTGCTTTGCCCATCTGATCGCCCGCGAC
>PXDM01000552.1 GCA_003565055.1 Paracoccaceae bacterium | reverse complement strand
CCCAGCCTGCGGCAGGTAGTTATCACGCGGCATGCGATCTCGCCTCGGTTGGCGATCAGCACGCTACGGATTGGCCGGGGGGCGGTCAGGAACTCTAGCATTGGTTACATCCTGTAGACCGATCGTGCCGGCCGGACCTCGGGTTTCATAGCGCCAATGGCCAGACACAGACCCAGAACGCGACGCGTATCGCGCGGGTCGATGATGCCATCATCGAACAGCCGCGCCGTGCAGAAATACGGATCAGACTTGATTTCGAAAACCTCGCGTAGTTTGGCCTCGTGAGCGGCCAGTTCCTCGTCGCTTGCGGGATTGCGCGAAATCGATGCGCGACGCAGATCCATCAGCACCGAGGAGCCCACGTCAGGGTTCATCCCGCCGACCCGGGCGTTGGACCATGCGAACAGAAAGCGTGGGCGAAACCCCCGCCCGGACATGCCGTAATTACCAGCCCCATAGGATGATCCGGTAATCACCGTGTAGCGTGGTGTACGGGTGTTCGACATGGCATAGACCAGCTTGGCCGAGTGTTTCGATATGCCGCCCAGTTCGGCCTCACGGCCGACCATGAAGCCGGTGGTGTTTTGCAAGAACAGTAGCGGAATTCCCCGCTGATCACACAGTTCGATGAAATGCGTGCCTTTCAGGCAGGCCTCTGAGAAGAGAACCCCGTTGTTGGCGATGATGCCCACGGCAAAACCCTCGATATGGGCAAAGCCGCAAACAAGCGGTTCTCCCCATGCAGCCTTGAATTCGTGAAAAGCACTGTCATCCACCAAGCGCGCGATGACTTCGCGCTGATCAAATGGGTGCCGCAGATCGGTACCGACGATACCCGGTAACTCGCCCGGGTCGAAACGCGGTGCCTTGGGGGTTTGTCGCCCGGGCGCGAACGGCTGCGCATAGTTCAGTGCGGCTACCATATCGCGCATGCGGCCAAGCGCGGCAGCTTCATCCGGGGCGATGTGATCGCTCACGCCCGTTTGATGCGTGTGTAGCCTAGCGCCACCGAGTTCACTTCGATCAACGATTTCGGAAATCGCCGCCTTGACGATCTGCGGCCCGCCAAGGTGAATCGATGCGTTGCCCTGCACCATCACGAATTCATCGCAAAGCGCGGGGATATATGCCCCGCCCGCGGTACATTCGCCAAAGACGGCAGCAAGCTGCGGAATGCCCTGCGCGGACATCCGGCACTGCCGGTAAAAGGTGCCGCCAAAATGATTCTCGTCGTAAAAGACCTCTTCCAACTGGTTCAGGTTGGCGCCACCGCAATCGACCAGGTACAGAACAGGCAGCCTGTTTTCGGCAGCGATATCCTGTGCGCGAATGTGTTTTTTCACGGTCTCGCGATAAAAGCTGCCGCCCTTAACCGTGGCGTCATTGGCGATGATCATGCAGGCGGTGCCACGTACTGTGCCAACGCCCGTCACAATGCCCGCCGAGGGTAGCTCGCCCCCGTACAGCCCCCAGGCCGCCAGCGGCGTCAGTTCCAGAAATGCTGTGCCGGGATCAATCAGCAGGTCGATGCGGTCGCGCACCAGTATCTTGCCACGCGCGCGGTGACGTTCGACCATCTTTGGCCCGCCTCCACCAAGGGCCCAATCCAGCCGCTCATGCAATTCATCAATAATGTCGTCATACGCGGCGGCGCGCGCGCGGAAATCCGCTGATTTCGGGTCGATCCTGGTTTGAAGAATGCTCATTTGTATGCGGTCTTTTCTTTCTGTCCGGTTGCGGGCTCAGCGCTGCCTGTCGTCTTGCAGCGGAGCGGAAATGGTGAAGTGCTCGGTCCACACCAGGCGGTCCACGCCAAGGCGGGCAAGGCGGCGGAAAGCGGCTGTGATGTCATCTTCGGGCAGGCGCGGGCCGGTCAGTTCAAGCGTAATCACATCGCGCCCGCCCTCGCGGGTGATCCGCGCGCGTGCCTCGGTCTTGTCAGAGAGTTCGAGGGAAAGCTGCGCCAGATGGTGGGGATAGACGAAAATCTCGCGCACCTTGACGCCAGACCCAACCCGCCCGCTAACAGACCCCATAAGGGTGACAAAACCGTCCTCGTCGGTTTCCAGCGCTGCTGCCAGATCGCCGGTGCCGAAGCGGATCATCGGCCAGCCGCGGGCTAGAGTGCTGACAACAACCTGCCCCACCTCGCCCGGTTTCAGTGCAGCACCTGTAACCGGGTCGCAGATCTGAACCAGACGGTCGGGGTTAACCCGGTATCCGCCAGAGCCTGAAATATCGTACCCCACCAGCCCAAGATCGGCCGTGCCGTAGCCGGTGTGAACCCGAATGCCATGCGCCGATTCAAGGCTGGCGCGGCGATGCGGCCAGGTTTCCCCCGGTTCCCCCACCAGAAAGGCATGGCGCAAAGACCATCGCCCGGCTGTCGCACCATGCGCGTGGGCGTAGGCATCGGCAACGGTTTCGAAATAGACGGACGATCCGACAAAGGCAGTAGCCTTCAACGTATCGATCAACGTGACCTGCAAGTCGGTCTGCCCGGGGCCTGAGGGAACAACGGTTGCGCCGGTTGCACGCAGGCCCCGGTCGAACAGCAGCCCTGCCGGCACCAGATGATAGGACCAGGTGTTCAGCGCCACATCGTCTGGCCCTATGCCCGCTGCGGCAAACATCCGGTCCATTCCCATGCCGCCGGCATCGTCGGCAAGTACGGGTTCCATGATAGGCCCGGGCGAGACGAACACATGCGCGACCTCTGCGACAGGGCAGGCGAGGAAACCGGCAAACGGCGGATTGTCCTGTTGCTGGCGCATCAGGTCATCCTTGGTCAGGATCGGCAGCCGGTCTAGCACGCCGGGCTGCGCGAGGTCATCAGGATACAGCCCTGCTTCGTGCAGGCGTCGTGCCAGGGCAGGGGCATGGGTGGCGGCCTCGGCAACGCGCGCGGCCAGAAGCGTCAGCCTGTCGGATGTGCTCATCCCAGCCACCTCTTGCGCCGCCGATAATGTTTGACATCGCGAAAGCTGGGTCGATCCGCATCACCCGACAGCCCAAGGTAGAATTCCTGCACGTCCTGATTTTCCTCAAGGTCCGCGCGCGTGCCATGCAAGACGATGCGCCCCCCCTCCATGACATAGCCGTAGTCGCACTGGCTTATGGCCGCGCTGGCGTTCTGTTCGACAAGAAGAACGGTCAGCCCTTCGTCATGCTTGATGCGGGCGATGGTTTCAAAGACCTGCTGGGCCAGCATCGGGGCGAGGCCCATCGAGGGCTCATCCAGGATCAGTAGGCGAGGCCGCGCCATCAAGGCGCGACCCAGCAGCAGCATCTGCATCTCTCCTCCGGAAAGATAGCCTGCGGTTCGGTTCAGAAGGTTCGGCAGCACCGGGAAATAGGCGAAGACCTTGTCTAGATCGGCATTGACCGAAGCGCGGTCACTGCGCCGATGCGCGCCGACCATCAGATTCTGAAGCACCGTCAGGTGCTCCAGAACGCGCCGCCCTTCCAACACCTGTACCACCCCTTGGCCGAAGATACCTGTGGGGTCGGCATTGGTGATATCGACGCCGTCAAAGGTGATCCTGCCGGCCGTGACCTCGCCATGATCGGCGTGCAGCAGCCCCGAAATGGCCTTGAGGGTCGTGGATTTCCCGGCACCATTGGCACCGAGAAGGACGGCCATCTGGCCTTCGCCAACCTCGATATTGGTGGAGCGAAGCACCTGGATCACCCCACCGTAGATGACATCGACATTTGAAAGGCTCAGCATTTCGGCCTCACCACCGAGACAGTGACGGCACGGGCAACCAGCCGTCGGTCAGTTCAACGATCTCGCCGT
>PXDM01000027.1 GCA_003565055.1 Paracoccaceae bacterium | reverse complement strand
CGGAGGACCGAAACTGGTCGCGGGACGGTAGGCCGGTTGTCCAGAGGCTTAACGAGCAACATGCCGAGATCGAGCGACTGCAAGCCGAATGCGTCGCACTGACTGCACTTCGCGATGCAGCGGTGGCGTGGGTGCAAACAGTCAAATCCGGGTGGGTCAGTCCAGATAGCCAGACCTGGAAGGAGGCATGGGACAGTTGGAACCTGGAAAACGCGGCTATCTGCAAGATGTTTTCGGAGGCCGAGAAACTTTTGACCGGTGATGCCGGGGAGGGGTGAGATGCACTTAATGCTTGACTTGCTGTGCATGAAACTGAAGAAGTGGTCAGAGGCCACATTTGGCAGCGACCGGGAACGCGGACCGCTGGGCGCATTACGTCACCTGGAAAAGGAGGCGCGCGAGGCACAACAGGCAGTTGGCACGCCAGAGATCCGCATGGAGATGGCAGACTGCTTTCTGTTGATACTTGACGCCTCGCGGCGGGCTGGAATATCGGCTGGTGATCTGATCCAAGCAGCGATGGAAAAACAGGCCATCAATCGACGGCGGACGTTGGCGACCGAACTAGATCGGCTAAATGCGCCGTGGCAAGAGGAAGCTCTATAATAACCCCCTATAGGTAGGGATTATAAATCAATCTTGAATTTTTTGATCATCATCAGCATTTTCTAAAATATGAAAGAATCCAACCCCAACGCGATTAAGTTCACCAAGCCCGGAGCTATATCCAGGGAGAGGTATGTTCGTCTTCAGAAGTTGAATCCATTGTTGGCGTCTGGGGCTTATACGCTTGCCGAACTGGCAGCCAGGTTCGGTGTCAATCCTGGAGTTATCTACGCTGATCGGGAATATATCTATAAGAATTGGTGGGTCTCGGAGCATAGGGAGGAAGTTGCTGAAGCTAGACTGCAGCGGGTGAAGGAACTGGAACACATCCGAAAACTCTCCCTGGAATCCTATCACCGGTCAAGGCAGGATAAGGAGGAAGTGACAACCCGGTTCGACAAGAGAGAATGTGATGAATGCGGAGGATCAGGGAAGCTGCCGAAGTGCACCTGTATCGCTTGTGAGGGTCTGGGATACGTGATGGATGAGGTGATGACGAGGAAGGTCCAGGGGCAGCCGGGCAGCTGTGAGTTCCTGGAAGAGGCTAGGAAAATCACTATTGATATTTGCAAGATCGAAGCATTGTTTAAAGATCCGGAAGTCAAAGTACAGCATGTGGTCTCTGGGGACGTGAAGCACTCGGTTGAACTAGAGAAGCGGTTCACCGATGTGGACCCGGAGCTGATCATCCAAGCGAAGCTAGCCTTGGCTAGGCTGGAACAGGCGTCCAAGGAGGGTCCATTCATCGAGGGTGAGGTTTTGAAGATTGAAACGAAGCAGAAGGATGATCAAGCCAACACGCAGTAGTCAGCCTCGCCCGTTCCGATCAACACGTTCGGGACAAGGTGCACGTGGCCGAAATGATCGATCACCTCAAGATCGGCTCGGCTGTTTTCGATTCGAACTGCCTCAGCCCTGCACGGAACTCGGTCCGAGATCCGCTGGATCTGATTGTCATCGGGATGGGGATAGTAAATTGCTTTGCACATGATGGTTTTCCTTTCTTGAATTATAGAGAATCGAATCAAACCGGTCTATATCAGAAAACAAGAAAATGGCAGAAAGAGCACAAGACACAGCGATCCGGATGCAAGGGTATGAACTGGACGCAGCCTTCGCAATGGCGTCTGATAAATCATTCATGCACTTCGCTCGAGGGCTGACTATCCCGTCCGCTCGTGGTCCGAAAATGTTTGAGATGGTGATGGCGGACTTCCAGCGGGAGTTTTTCGAGGACATTGCCCCATCCTTGCATGCCTTGCGTGATGGGACTATGCCCCAGAACAGAAGGTTCTGGCTGGAACGGACAAAGAAGACCGCCAAGGATGCCGACGTTGCTGTTTGTTTGATCTGGTTGATGGCGTTTACTGACCGACCTCTGCTCTGCCAGGTATGTGCCGCAAATAGCGAGCAGGCTGCGATTATTGAAGATAGGGCGAGGGCGGTGCTCTATCACAATCGCTGGCTGTATGAGCGGGTCGAGGTAATTCAACGATCGATCCGGAGCAGGAAGAATCCTACCACGACAAAAGTGCAGATTGAGGCAACGGGGTCTGCTGGGGCTGCTCAGGGACCGACCCCTGACGTGCTGGTGCTGAACGAGTTGGTTCACGTCGAGCGGTGGGACGTGATGAAAGCCCACATGAATAACGCCGCAGGGGTGCCGATGGGCATTGTAATCGTTGCGACCAATGCCGGCGTCAAGGGAACCCCGGCTGAAACGTGGAGGAAGAATGCCCTAGCAAATAGGGACCGCTGGCGTACTCATATCTATACCAAAGTCGCTCCGTGGGTGACGAAGGAAGATATGGAAGATGCTCGGAGGATGGACCCGATTGGCGCCGAGTATACAAGGCTGTGGGAAGGTAAGTGGATTAGCGGTACGGGGTCAGCAGTCGGGGAAGATGAAATTGATAGATGTTTCTGCCTACCGGGACCGTCATGGAAGCCTGAGACGGGGGGGCGGTACGTGGCCGGCCTGGATCTTGGAATCAGTCATGATCACGCGGGGTTGGTAGTATTAGGGGCCAATGAGCAGCTGAACAAGATCCGGCAGATTGCAATGCAGGGATATGTTCCGTCGGTGCCGAACGATAAGGGCGTGTTGGAGGTTGATGCAGATAAAGTGGAAGCTGATGTAATCCGGTATTGGCAGATGTTCGGGATCGAGTGGTTTGGCTACGATCCAGCGGCAGGGGGTAGTTTCATGGCTCAGCGATTGAGACGGAAGGGAGTGCCGATGCGGGAGATGACGTTTGCCTCCCCGACTAACCAGACGCTAATGGCCGTGTCGTTTGTCACTACGATCAAAGACAGCCGGTTGGAATGCTACGAAGATCCAGAAGGTAGAATGCGAAGGGATTTCGGGAAATTCAGCATTGAGCATAAACCCCCGTCCAAGTACAAGCTGACCGCCGTCAGTGATGAATTTGGCCACGCGGATGTGGGGGTTGCCCTGGCGATCTGTTTGCCGAAAGCGGTTGCTATGCTGGAAGGGAGGGTTGGGCTGCTTCCATCTGATGTGTTGGTAGAGGGTAATGATGATGAATTGACAGAAGAGGAAGTCGGTGGAATGCCTGATGACTTGAGAGAAATCTATGAGATGGACCTGGAAGATGATGTAGTTCAGGGTAAGCGGCCTAAAATCTCTGAATTTAGCGATGGTTGGTAGGGGATTCTGTATAGGAAATCCTTGGTAGGTAGGATATAATTTAGGGAAAGTTTGAACCTTCCAAGGAGAACTGAAATGAGACCACTGATTTTTCTTCTGGCCACTCTGGCCATGTGTTGCCCTGCTTTCGCCCAGCCAATCGTATTGGATAATCTCGGCGATGGCGTGTACGTCTTAACGATCGACAGTTCGAGCGTGACCGTCCAGCGTGCCCGCGTTCCGGGCGTGACGCCGGATGATCCTGACGATCCGGTGATTCCTGTGCCGTCTGACCGCGCCGCCCAGATCCGTACCGCCGCCCAAGGTGCGGTCGCGGACCCTCAGCGAGCCACAACGGCGGCGAATCTATCGGCAACGATGGAGATGATCGAGGGCCAGATCAACGCGGGGACGATCAGGGATTACTCAGCGATCTCGGCCAGCGTAGATTGGTTGTGGGACCAAGTGACGAAGGGCCGCGAGTCAGCTTGGCGACCAACCAAGACCGTAATCGGCAACCATCTGGCCGCAATGGCGCAGGAGG
>PXDM01000003.1 GCA_003565055.1 Paracoccaceae bacterium | reverse complement strand
ATTGTCCTCATCCCCCACCCAGTCCGGTGCGTCTCTCATAATGGTCAGTGAGTTATCGATCACGATCGGCGTGATGATACTGCCGGCACCTCGTTCGAACTCGATGGTTCGCTTGTCCCGTCCGTCGTCGATACTGAATTGCCGGAAGGAAAGCGGATCGATCCATTCGACGGTCCAGGCAGCAGGTGCGTTATCGAAGGCGTCGTAGGCAGCCTGATTCGCTTCCGGGCTGGAGGTTCGGGAAACATTCTCGAGGTCGGACCAGTTTTGGGTGTATTGCAGGTAGCTGCTGTCGCGGAACTGCCCGACAACGGTATCGACCACTTGGGTATTCCCGATCAGCTGGAGAGCGCGGTCTGTCGGGTCGGAGCGGTCGTTGCCCATGGTGGAGACGTAGTGCTCAAACCAACCCTTTGGCACATTGAGCACAGTCTCCTCGCCATCGAGTTCTTCGATGAAGCGTAGACGGTCGCCCGACAGCTCGAAGGTAGTCTCGGTATCCCAGGGGACAAGGGCGGGATCGGACATCCACTCAGGCTCCACCCAATCGCCCCCGAGCCAGTCGGGCTCGTAGAGGTTAACTGTTGGAGTGCCCTCGATGGTACGATAGATGAGGCCGCGCCCGTCGTCGCGGGAGTAGACCTTCTCCCAATCATTGAGTGCGAGCTGGGCGGAGACCGCCTCGGTGAGGGCGTTGATGCTGGCGAGGTTGGACAACACCGTTTCCTTATCATCGCCCATGCCTTCGAGGGTGTAGTCGACGCCGAAGCGGATGACATTGGTCTCCCACTCGTTCGTGCCCTCGAGCCATGCCGGCTTTTGGGGAATGACTCCGAGGCTCGCCAGATCCTCAAAGTTATCCTCAATCCACGCTGCATCCTGCAGGTCCTCAAAATCAAGGACATCCGCAGAGATCGCGTCGAAGAGCGCTCCGCCAATGGCATCGAAGTCGATCCAGAAATCAAAGTGCTGCTTGTGGATCTCGCGCTCAACCATGCGAATCGACTCAACGACCGGACTGTCGAAGGACGAAAGGTCGAGAGGAATAAAGTGGTCGTCGGCGGTGAGGTGACCCGCGATATTTTCGCCTGCTACAGAAAGCACGGTGACCGGAAGATCGCGAAGCTGCGAAGCCACCTGGCCATAACC
This sequence comes from Paracoccaceae bacterium, assembly GCA_003565055.1. Taxonomy (GTDB): domain Bacteria; phylum Pseudomonadota; class Alphaproteobacteria; order Rhodobacterales; family Rhodobacteraceae; genus Roseinatronobacter. The sequence continues at coordinate 2,651 of PXDM01000003.1, read as the reverse complement.
CGCGAGAACCTCACTGGCGAAGGCAGTTGCCCCACTGGTCCCGGAAGCAATCAATTCCTCCTCATCCAGCTCGCCGCCGAGACCCATACCGAAGTCGCCGTCAACCTCAAAGAACGGATCGGAAGGATCGCCAACAAAACTACCGAAATCGGCGTCGAACTCAAGGTCGAGGATGCCCGCAGGGGCGACGAGTTCAACATCGTGCTCATCGATTAGCGCATCGAGGGTAAAGTCGCTCAGCCAGTCCGGCACGGACGGCGTGCGCTCAATGAAAATTTCAGGCTCCTCCACAGTCGAACGGAAGCCATCAAAGAAGCGGACCTCATAATGCGGACTCCAGCCCAGCTCAGCGACCTTCGCCCGTGCGGAGTCTTCTTCGGTCCTGAAGTAAGACTCCCAGGAGACTACCTGCGTTGCGCCTTCAGTGTTATTGTGGAAGGCGACGATTTCCGCCACCGTGGCATAAGGAACATCCGCCAGCGGCGAGTCGCCGACTTGGTTGGTCCAGCGCGATTGACTTGCTGATACCCAATCAATGGACTCGAGAATATCGCGATTTCCGAGGGCTCGGTCGAGCAGCCCTGCCGTCGCACTGAGGCCACCGGAAAGCCCGCTGGTTCCACCAAGAGAGAAGTCCTGCCCCATTGCAATCAACGAATCCGAGTCACCCGGATTGACCAGCGGTGCGGTGGGATCTGTCGGGTCATGGAGTGGCTCCATCTGACTGAAGTTGGAGAAGAGTCCGACCCACTGAGAGCCGGTGAGCGAAGCATCACCGATCTCGATCAATTCGTCGTGAAGTTCCCCAAGCAAATCATTCACATCAAGGGAGATACCGTCAAAAAACAGAGTATCCACGCCGATAAGGCCGCCATCCGCAGTGCCCTTGCCATCCCACTCCAGCTCGGCATAGGGATCGTAATCGAAGCCGTTTTCAACACCGCCAGGCCCGGGCACAAGATATTTGCTGTAGCGATCCAGGTCGGGGTTGAAGTAGCCGTTTTGGACAAGGCGTGTTTCCAGGGTGGTGAACTCGCTGCCGATTTGCACGCGGTCAAAGCCGGTTTGAATGGTCTCGACTGTGGGTACCTGCTTCACCACCTCGACCTCTTCGGGTCTGATGACCTCAACATCACCGACGTGCACATCGACCGTGGTCGCATTCTGGACCAGGAAGCCAAGCGGCAGCGTCTTGTTCTCGGTTAGGTAGGGGTCCTGCGCGTTGAGGGTAACGTCTGTCGCGGCGTTCAGGATGATGTCCCCGACGCCTTCCTCAACCGCGTCCGGGCGCCCAATTTCCAGATCATGATCGGCAACAAGCCGACCGAGAACCGAAACGAGGATATTCCCGCCGGTTGTATCGGCTTCGTCCATACCCGCGTTGACGGTAATATCGGCACCGGAAATCACCTCGCCCATCACCGCCACATTGTCATCGGCGGTGATGTCAACGAGCGACTTGGTCAAATCACCGTCGAGCAGGCGCTCGCGGTTGACCACGTTGGCAGTGCCGTGCACGGCAATGTTGGCCGCCTGCATCTCAATCAAGCTATCGGCCTCGACGAGGGCGCGGAAGAAAAAGTCGGCACTGCGGGCAACCAGGATGTTGAAATACTGGGTAAAGAAGGCGGGCGAGGCCGTCGGGAAGACGCTGCGGTAGAGTTCGTGCTCCATCCAGTCAGTCACGCTGGTGACGCGGTCGCCACCCAGCACCAGAGCCTCACGATCACCAAGGACCTCGCCCTCCTCGTTGATGAACTCACCATCGGCATTCACGCGGAAGCCGTCCGCATCCATCAGGCCGTGGCCGTCCTCGGTGCGGAAGAGATACCAGCCATCCTCGGAGACAACGTAGCCGTCCTCGTCAAGCGTCGGCGGGGCGACCTCGGGCGCGCCGGTCGCGGTAAGGATGACCTCGGAGAATTCGCCGCGTGCCTTGACCACGGAATCACCCAGTATCCAGATATTTTCACCCTCGATGGTGATTTCGTCGAGCGCGGTGATGAGCGGCTGGGCCATCGAATAAAGCTCGGCATCGAGCATCCGCGAGTGCGTGATGACATTTCCGTCTCCGCCGTTGTGGAGCGCATCGATGATGATCCGCGCGGTATCCGTAGTGGGCTCCAAACTACCGTTGCCGTTATCCAGCGCGTAGAGCCGCCCGACCATTCCATCCACCACAATGTCCGCCGGGGCACGCAGTGCGATTTCACCGCCGGGTCCGGTCTCAAGCGTGCCACCGCCCGAGCGGGCTGGCAGGTGGCTTTGGATGCGGTCACCGCCGAGGACGTTGTCGCCGTCGACCTCGATCAAGTCACCGTTCTCATCCACCCGGAGACCATCGGCGTTCATCAGGTCGAGCGTGCCGTTGTTGTCGAAATAGTAGAACCCACTGATATCCATGAGGAAGCCCTCACGGTCAACCAACTCGCCCGCGATCCGGTCACCCCCGGCGACAGGGTCATCCTCCTCGCCGAGAAGCGCCCCCCCGGCGTCCACCAATTCGCCGGACGCGTTGACGCGGTAGCCGTCGGCATTCATCAGCGCAACCGCTCCCTCGTCGAGGAAGAGGTAGAGGCCGGACTTGGTCACGAGGTCACCCTCGGCGTCGATGTTGACATTGAGATCGGGAATATCCGTCAGGCCATTGT
>PXDM01000302.1 GCA_003565055.1 Paracoccaceae bacterium | reverse complement strand
GCCCGGCGAAAAAGGGCTGAGCGCAAGGCCCCTTCCATCTTGGTATGAGTAAGCGTATCGACCCGGCCATATGGCCGGGTTTTTTCTTGGGCGATCGGTCGACGTTGTCCCCAGACCCAGTGTGCGTTGACAGAGATATCTGCAGGAAAGCGGAAGACACAGGGTGATCCCGGAAGTTCTCGGAAAAATACCAGATTACAAAGCCTTAAGGGAGGTTCGGCAGTGCTGTAATGGCCTGCGCTGAAATTTGCACAGAACCCCAGAAATCGGCGGAAACCGCATTCTCGAGACCTCTGCAGAAAACCTTAAAGCCCCCGTTTAACCCTTGTTTCATTGGCCTTCATAAAGAATAGGTAACAAAGCGGCCCTATTGGAACATGGAATATCAGTACCATGTTTGTGTTGCGGTTCCATGTTTGACGTAAGTAACTGAATGGCCGACGATATTTTAATACCCGCATAGGTCAGCAACGTCGCGAAACATGGAACCAAATTCTATCGTGGCCATGCTAGGTCAACAAGCGGCTCTACTCTTTGATTGACCGGATTTGTGAACATGGTGCCGAGCTGTACTGACATCACCCAATACTCTGTTTCTGGGTACTCAATGTCGATGTCTATGGCCTTGTCAAAGTCATGCCCAACCAGATGCCAAAACTTGAGCCGCATGACTCTGCTTCTATGAACATGCGTTATTATGCCATGCCCACCAGTTGCCGCTACGCAACCGCGGCCGAGGACAAAATCATAGAGGTCACCGTCACTACCTGAAACCATCCGGCGAACTTCCAGCATGTCGTCCGGCTCAGGGCATACGATATAGACATTAACCTCAGGCCGCATGTCCCTGACATAAGCAAAGATCGCATCGCCCTCTGGCAAAACCACCTGTTTCACCATGAAATTGTCAGTTTCGACAAACGACAACTCAGGGCGGTCAGTAAAGTCCGCAGCTGCGTTCGCCGTCATAACAATGAACGATACGACAACAAGAGGCCATGTCGTCAGTCGCATGCTTATCTCCTGATGAAGCTTTGAAACTCAATCACCCCCAAGTATGCCCTGACCAGACGATCTGGCCAAGGATGTTCTGGCTGATCCCGTTCATGGCCTCGCCGGTACGATGCTCGGGCGGGTGTTTGGGGTTGTCGGAGCGCAGGATCAGCGCTGTGCCGGGTATGATCTCGATGCGCTTGATGCGCAGCGTGTCGCCATCGCGGAAGGCGTAAATCTGCCCTGACCTGATATGCGTCTTGCGCCGGTCGATCATGACCAGGTCACCATTATAGAGACTGGGTTCCATACTGTCGCCGCGCACATTGATCAGGACGCTGTCGCCCGCGCTGATCCCGTTCTGCGCAAGCCAGCGTTTCGAGAATGCAAGATGATCGATCGGTGGGCCGTCGAGATTGATCACGCCATCGCCTGCGGCGCCTACGACGTCATAGCGGGCGACTGTGTCGAACTGCTCACCAGCGACGATGGTCGACAACGCAGGGGTCGAGCCTCTCGGTGGGCCGAAATATAGTTCAAGACCGAGAACTTCGGCGAGCTTCTCTAGCGTTTCCACGCTGTAGCGCTTTCCACCAGCTTTCGAAGCTTTCATGTTCTTTATCAGAGAATAGTGCCCTGCAGCCATTTTGGAGGCTGCTGCAGCGCTTAAACCCTTATTTTCTAGGGCTTTCTCTATTTCTGATAGAATCGGGTCCATATCGCTCTTTAGCCTAATTTAGCTAATCGCGCAATATTGGCTTAATTTAGCCTTGCAAAGCTGGCTTAGTTTAGCCAATATGCAGCCATGACACAGAGCAGTGCCCTCATAACCCTCGCAGAGACGCTCGCCGCCCATCAGGGCGTGACGCATTACGCGATCTCGATGCGTGCCCTGAAAAAGGGTGATTTCTTCAAGAAGCTTGTGGCGGGCGGCGATTGTCGCACCGCCACGGCAACCCGCGTTCTGAACTGGTTCCACGAGAACTGGCCCGACGATCTGGCATGGCCACAGGACATCCCGCGCCCAGACGAAAAGCCCAAAAAACGGAGGGTCGCATGATGCGCTTGCGGATGACGAAGCCCCCGACCCAATCACAAGGAGGAGTGAGGATGGTTGATTATTCACGACCACCCCGAGCGCGTGGGCGAATTATCCGTGCCATGCGTGCGCTTGATGATCACTGGCTTGGTGATCTGATCGGGGCGGTATGCCTGTTCGGGACGATCTTCCTTATGGTGATCGTGGCAGGGGTTCTGTCATGAGCGAGACATTGACCACAGTCTCACCCGAGGAGCGGTTTGCGCGTGTCCGCGAGAGCCTGTCGCATCTGCGGAAGCCGGGATGCACCGGCTTTGGTCGATCGCATCTGACCAAGCAGTTGATCGATGATCTCGCCCATCTGGAAGAGATCGGCGCACTTGAGAGCATCGCCGAAGTTCTCGGTGTGACATTCGGGGGGCGGGTCTGATGGCAGAATATCGAGTGCAGAAGACTTTCGATGCCTTTGTTGTGCTGAATGCCGATGGTGAACGTGTTGGCCCTTACTGGGCCAATGAGCTCGCTGCAGAACGCGAGCGCAAGCGGATGCAGGATGCATATGATCGTCGCCGGAAGCGCGGGCCAAGACCCTGCCTTGGGTGCGGGGCAGTGTTTCACTCGGACGGCATTCATCACCGCCTCTGCGATCCCTGCCGCAACCATGCAGATGCGCTTGGTCGCGAGATGGCGGGATGAATGCCATGCATGCAGCGCCTCTGACATCGCCACGACTGCAGCGCGTTCTCACGCTGCTGCGTGACGACTGCAGCGCGTTCTCACGCTGCTGCGTGACGGACGCCCTCACACCACCCGCGATATTGTCCGGCGTGCGCGTGTGATGGCGGTGAATGCCTGCATTGCTGAGCTCAGACAGCACGGTGCCGAAATCAATTGCCGAGCGGAGTTCGTGAAGGGCAAGCGGCGCTTTTACTACACCATGATCAAGGAGCCAAAGGCATGAAGCAGCCTCGACTGATGCAGATTGACCGCGTGCAGATCGCCGATATCGAGGTGTCGAACCGTCTGCGCCCGGTTTCTGAGGCAGGGGTGGAGAGCATCATTGCGTCCATCAATGAAACGGGCGTGATGAAGGACGCAATCCACCTGCGACAGAAAAAGGGCGGCAAGCTGGTGCTGATTGCTGGCGGGCATCGTCTGGAAGCGGCCAAGCGGCTTGGCTGGCCCGATATCGAGGCCAAGGTCTGGGCTGATGTGACCGATGACTGGGCGCAGTTGATGGAGATCGATGACAATATCGCAGGTGCGGAATTGTGCCCGCTCGATACAGCAGTGTTCCTTGCCGCAAGAAAGCGTGTTTACGAGAAGCTTCATCCTGAGACGGTCGCGAAGACTGGCGCAGCGCTGGCTGCACAAAGGTGGAATGCGACGGACACGATGTCCGCCGCATTCGCTACGGCAACGGCCGAGAAGTTCGGGATGAGCGATCGGCACGTCCGTCGGCTGATCGCGGCAGGCAGCAGCCTCGATCCACGCGATGTTGCGCTTTTGCGGAAAGGGCCGAAGCCCGTCACCCTGAAAGACCTCGCAGAGATTTCCAAGATCAGCGAGACCGTCGAGCGGTATGACGTAATCGAAGCGCTTTCCGAGGGGCGCGCGAAATCCGCTTCAGAGGCGCGCAGGCAGCGTAACGCGACAACGAACGATGCTGCTGTTGAAGATCCTGTTGAAGCGGCCTTCAAAGCGCTCGACAAGGCGTGGTCGCGTGCGCCGATGGCAGCAAAAAAGCGGTTCCTGCTGGAGCGCGCCCAAGAGGT
>PXDM01000446.1 GCA_003565055.1 Paracoccaceae bacterium | reverse complement strand
GCCTTTTATACCCACATGGAACAGCAGGATCTGCGCACGCTGCAGGGCGAGAAGGTCAAAAGCTACGAAGAGCTACAGATCGCAAACTGGCTTTACGAAAACGGTATCGAATACACCTATGAACCCAACTACGAGCACAAACTTTCTGGGGTTGGCCGTCGTGATTATTGCCCAGATTTCCGGCTGACCGAAAGCGGCGTCTACATCGAGCATTTTGGGGTGCGGCGCCAAAAGTTGGCAGATGGCAGCAATCGGCTGACGACAGCGCCCTTCGTCGACCGAGAGAGCTATCTGGCCGACATGGCGTGGAAGCGTGAGGTTCACACGACGCACGAGACGATCCTGGTTGAAACATTCAGCTACGAACGCCAGGAAGGCCGACTTCTTACAGCACTCGCTGAAAAGCTTGCCCCTCACGTGACGCTCAATCCGCGACCGGTCGAGACAATCTACGACCGCGTCGTCGAATTGAAGCAGGTGGACACGTTCTCACAGCTCCTTGGGACCTTCCTTCGCAAGTACAAAAGTGGTGGCTACAGCCTTGCCCATTGTGAGGCCAAGTCCGAACGAATGAAGCTGGGCAAGCGCGCCAAAGCGTTCTTGGAGGTCTTTGCGCCTGTCTTCGAAGAATACGAGAAGCGGCTCGATGGTCGGATCGATTTTGAGGACATGATCCTCAGGGCGGCCCAATACGCAGAGACAGGCAAATATGTCAGCCCGTTTCGCCATATCCTCGTAGATGAATTTCAGGATATCTCGCAAAGCCGCGCAAGGTTGGTGACAGCGTTGAAAGCGCAGCATCCAGACGTGCGCATGTTTGCTGTTGGTGACGACTGGCAGTCGATTTTCCGCTTTGCCGGTTCGGACATTCATTTGATGCGCCAATTCGGAGCAGAGTTTGGTGGCACATTCGATGGCGAGGCGGGCATCCACAGGACCGTTGATCTCGGGCGCACGTTCCGCTCGGTTGACCAAATCGCTTATGCTGCCAGAACTTTTGTGCTTAAAAACCCCGCGCAGTTGCAAAAGCAGATTGTTCCGGCGGGGATTGCAACTGAACCAGCAATCAGGATCGTCATGGCAGCGCGTGACGAGGGGCAGAGCAAGCTCGCCGAAGTCCTGTCCAACCTCTCGACGCAGTCGGATGCCTCCGAAAAACCTGCAAGCGTCCTTCTGCTGGGACGATACCGTTTTGTCGAACCGGACATGCGCGCCTTGCAGCGACAGTTCCCGCGCCTAAACATTAGCTTCAAGACTATACACGCGTCCAAGGGGCTGCAGGCTGATCACGTGGTTCTTCTGAACGCCGACAGTGGCCGAACGGGATTTCCGTCAGAGATCGTTGACGATCCGCTGCTGACTTTGGTTTCTCCCGAGGAAGAAATCTTCGAGAACGCCGAGGAGCGGCGGGTGATGTATGTTGCGATGACGCGCGCACGCTTCACGCTCACACTTCTCGCGTCAAGCGCCCGTCCATCTGCTTTTGTTACCGAACTGCGCAAAGACCCTGCCTACGGGGTGGTCGCAGCACCTGGTGCGGATCAGGAGGCGCATGAATGCGGAGAATGCAGTGGACGATTGGTGGGCGTGAATGGAAAGGACGGTCGGGTCTGGTACCGGTGCGAACATGTTCAGCATTGCGGAAACCTACTACCTGCCTGCCAATCCTGTGGATCTGCCCTGCCGCGGTTGACGCAGGGATCGGCGGAGGTGCGGTGCAGCTGCGGAGCCAGCTTTCCGGATTGCCCAGAATGCAGGGATGGTTGGCTGGTCGAGCGCAGCGGCTCCTATGGGCAATTTATGGGCTGCGTTCGCTACCCGGTCTGCACAGGAAAGTCGCGGTTACCAACGACCAAACAGAACTCAAAGAAATTATCTAATAAGGTAAGAAAGCGCGGTCCTTGGAACTCTTCTTGAGGTGTTTATCGTTTAAGATAAGCCCACTTGATTGCCGCGAGGCATCGCGTTACTCTTACTGTAAAAGGTAAGGGTGCAGTCATGTCCACCGAAGTCGATCAAAAGCTTCTCGCGGAGACGGGACGGCGCATCCGGGCGGTCCGCAATACGCAGGGCCTCAATCTGGATCAGCTTGCGCGCCTGACCGGGATCAGCGCCCCCGCGCTCTCCTTGATCGAGACAGCCAAGCGCGACGCGCGGCTGACCACACTGGCCAAGATCGCGTCCGCGCTGCGCGTGCCTCTGTCCAGTTTACTGGAAGACACCCCATCTGATCATTCTGCCACCACAGATGAACACTCCCAAGGCTATGATCTCGGAGATTATCAGTGACAGCCTCTGTTTCGATATGGTTCGATGCGCTTGAGGTGGGGCAGATCGAGGTCGCCGGGGATGGCGCGTTGTCGCTGCGTTACGCAGAGCGGTGGCTTCAGACCACCGGAGCCTTCCCGCTATCGGTCGCCATGCCTCTGCGCGCTGAGCTCTATCCATCCGAAATTATCTCACCATGGCTTGCAAACTTGCTGCCGGAAGAAGAGCAGCTGCAGATACTCACGCGCTCGCTGGGTCTGGATCAAGCTGATGTGTTAGCCGTCCTGCAGGAGATTGGTGGGGACACCGCCGGGGCGCTGTCCTTCGGGGAAGCGGTGGATCGCGCCCGCTGGTCCTATACGCCGCTGACGCAGTTCTACAGCACTGAAGATCCGCAGGAAGCGTTAGAGCAGCATTTCAACGACCTCGCGCGCCGTCCGTTTCTGGTGGGTGAGGAGGGGGTTCGGCAATCGCTGGCTGGCGGCCAGAAGAAGTCAGCGCTCGCTGTCCTGGGGCCTGACGGTGCGCCTGTGCTGCGCTTGCCAGACCCGGGTGACGTACTCGCCATTCCTCTCAACGGCGCCCCGTCCACACTGATCGTGAAGCCCGATAACCCCAACCTGCCTAGCATCACCGAGAACGAGGTTTGGTGTCTGCGAATGGCGCAGGCCATCGGCATCGAGGCTGTCCAAGCGACGATCCTTCAGGCATCAAAGCGCACAGCGATTGGCGTGTTGCGCTATGATCGCAGGGTTGGGCGGAATGCGCAGCTGCTGCGCCTGCACCAAGAGGATTTCGCGCAGGCTAATGGTCTGCCTCCGGGGCGGAAGTATGAGCGCGGCACGCTGCGCGGGCTTGATTTGAAAACCCTTCTCGAGACCGGTCGTCATGTCAGCGCAACGGATGCCTTGGCGCTGCTCGATCAGGTCATCTTCAACATTCTCGTCGCCAACACCGATGCGCATGCCAAGAACTACTCGATGATCCTGCCAGTCGCAGCCACGCCACGTATGGCCCCGCTATACGATGTGTCTTCTGTGCTGTCCTGGCCGCATGTTGTCCAGAGCTATGCTCAGAGCATTGCTGGCAAGAAACGCACGCCAGACATGATCGCAGGACGGCACTGGGAAGCGATGGCACGCGAGATCGGATATCGACCAACCGATGTCCGCAACCGGGTCCAGGAACTTGTCGACAAGCTGGTGGCGGGCAGGGTGAGTGTCACTGCCGAGGTGGCTGCACTTGCCGGCGCGACCGAAGGTTATGTCCGCCAGACCGCCGAGGCCGTTGAAGCCAACGCGCTGCGCATGGCGGGGAGGCTTTAGATGAAATGGGTTCAGCGAAAGGAAATGTATAATCATGCCAGTGTATGAGTTTGCACAAGATAGAATTTTGCCCCTCAGCAAGACCACTTTCAGCCAAGTGCAATTTCAAGAACGCCGCGACCTTCAACGATTGTTGCGAGAGAACGTCGGTGTGATCGCACCTGATACCTTGGTCATCGCGGAAGAATTTGGAGATTGGACCGACTCGCGGCGCAGGATCGACCTGCTTGGCG
>PXDM01000484.1 GCA_003565055.1 Paracoccaceae bacterium | reverse complement strand
CTGAGGCAGGAAATCGACACATTGCGCAGCGCGGTTCCCCCGCCCGCCACAGTCCCGCAAGACACTGCCACCGATCTGACTGGGGGCGCAAAGGAGGGCAATTCACCCGACCGCATCACAGCTTTGGAAGCCGAGCGCGCCCTGCTGCAAGAGGCGCTCGATCATCAGGCGCAGGAACTGGCGCGCCTGCGGCTGCGCCCGGCACGCGACAACAGCGAAATACGCAGCCTCAAGCGCAACATAGCGAAATTGCAGGACCGGATCGCGGATCTCCATGCCAGCACATCCTGGCGCATCACCGCCCCCTTGCGATGGATCACACTACGCTTCGGGCGCGGGCGCAGGTGAACGGCGCCTGCGGATCTATTTCAGCAAATCCTGATGGCGGGTTATCGCCTCTTCGATGTCGTCGAAATATTCTAGGCGCCCGTCATGCAGTACCAGCCCACTGTCGCAGAAATTGCGCATGTCCCCCATGGAATGGCTGATCATGATGGATCCTGCCTGCGCCATCCGCGCCTTGAACACGGCTTTGCTTTTCTTGCGAAAGGCTGCATCCCCCGCCCCGGTGACCTCATCGATCAGATAGGTGTCAAACGGGATCCCCATGGCCACGCCAAAGGACAGGCGGGATTTCATGCCTGACGAATAGGTGCGCAGCGGCATGTGAAAATGTTTGCCGATATCAGCGAAATCCTCAACAAAAGCGACCAGATCATCACTGTCCACTCCATAGGCCCGCGCCAGAAATCGGGTATTCTGCATCCCTGTCATGTCTCGGTGAAAACTGTTCGCGCTGCCGATCGGCCAGGAAATATCCCCTGTCCGGATGACGCGCCCTGAACTTGGCTGCATCGTGCCCGCAATCAGTTGCAGAAGTGTCGATTTGCCTGCCCCGTTGCGCCCCAGCAATCCAAGCGAATGCTTGGGCGGGATGACAATGCTGAGATCGTCGATCACGATCCGGTACTCGCCCCGCACCCAATAGCCTTTGAACACGTTTTCCAGTTCAATCATGTTTGCGCTCGTTTCCGGCCCCCGACGTCAAAGCCGGGCCTTGTGACAACTGCGCCCGCTAATAGCCGTGTGATGCATGATCAGCCACGATCCCGCAGGCTGTAATAGACCAGAGCCAGAACCGCCCAGACCATGAAGGCAAAAAACGCCGTCAGGGCCACCAGCAACAGACGCTGCGGATACCCGGCCCGCTCGGCCAGTGTCGGGCGCACAAAGTTCGCCAGATAGATCTGCTGACGCTCGGCATTGGAGCGCGCGGCCTCCAGCACGGTCAAGGCTGCTCGGTAGTTTTCCTGTGCGAATTCCTGATCGACCCGCAGGCTCTCAAATTGTGTCAGAAGGCGCGGATAATCGGTCTCATCGACCGTGACATCCTGCTCGGCGAAACTGCGCCGCTCCTGCACGATCCGTTCGCGGATGACCTCGATGCGTCGCTCTGTGGTTCTGACACGGGGATCATTTGCATCTGCTGTCTGCAAGAGCAGGTCATAATCGACTAGTGCCTGTGCGAGCTGCTGCTGCAAATTGTTGAGAACCCCCATGCGCCCCTGAATATCTGCGGTCGGGTCGATGATCTGGGTGCGCGCCCGAAAATCCGCAATCGCCTCGCGCGCCTCGCGCAGCCGATCCAGCGCATCGGCCAGATCGCGTTCGGCATTGGCCATGGAATCACGTCTGGCCGTTTCATTGAGCAGATTGATCATGTTTTCGCTACGCGTGACGATCTGTTTGGTAATGGCCTGGGCCGTCGGTGCATCGCGGGCGCGGGCTTCGATCATGATCAACCCCGAAGACCGGTCATGCGTGATCCGCACCATGCGCCGCCAGAACCAGTGCAAATCTTCGATCGTGGCACCGGGCCAGATCGAGAAAACCGGATCGCGGGGCCAAGTGGCCGAATAATGCCCGATCAGGTCGATTTGCTGATTGACCTCTTCAACGATCATCTGGCTTTGGATGAATTCAAACAGCAGGTCACTGTTGCCGGTATTGCCGCCAACCAGTTGCGACAGCCCGCCCAGAAGCTGGCTTGCCGACCCAGTCTCTTCCTGGCGGATCGTAAAGCCCACTGTCGAGGCATATTGATCCTGCGCCAAGCTCCACAGATAAAACGCGCTCAGAACAACCGGCGCAGCCACGACCAGCAGCAAACTCAGCACCAGCCCATAATGTCTTTTGCGTAGTGTCGATTTACGCGCCATAGGGGCGGTGGTCACGGCCTTTGGCCCCGAAGCCGAAGATTTTGCGCGGGGCATTTTCGTCTTTGCGCTGGCGGCCGGCTTGGTTTTGGCAGCGCTCTTGCCAGTCGATTGAGTGCCCGCAGCAGAAGCGCGAGACGCGCCCGATGTATCTTCTGGCATGCAGATCAACTCCGTATCATCGGCGAATTGCGTCGCTCGGCATTTTTCTTCATAATCGGCACCTTGAAACGCATCAACAGGAGTTTTCTGCGCGCATGATCATACCCGCGTCATCCGATCTGCCTGCACGGCGGGACAATCAGTACGGGATCGCGGCCATGCGCAGCATCCTGGCATTGGTGTTGCGCGAAATGTCCACCCGTTACGGACGCACACCGGGGGGGTATGTCTGGGCGCTTCTGGAACCCATGGGCATGATCCTCATTCTGTCCTTTGCATGGTCGCTCATCGCGCGCACTCCTAGTCTGGGAACAAGCTTTCTGCTCTTCAAGGGCACAGGTTTTCTGATCCTGCAAACCTTCACGACGCTTGGAAATCAGGTCGGTCATGCGATGACATTTTCGAAATCACTCCTGTTCTATCCGCGCGTGACCTGGCTGGATGCCATTATTGCCCGCTTTTCCCTGAACCTTTTGGTGGTGCTGTCTGTCATGACACTCATTCTCAGCGGGATCATCATCTATGAAGAGATCCGCACCATACTGGACTGGAGCAGAATCGCTCTGGCCGTTAGTCTGACCGCGCTACTGGGGCTGGGGGTCGGCTGCCTGAACTGCTTCCTGTTCACGCGCTTTCCGGTCTGGCAGACGATATGGTCCATCCTGACGCGACCGCTGTTTCTGATTTCCGGGGTCATCATCGTCTATGAGGACATGCCGGAAATCGCCCAGAAAGTGTTGTGGTATAATCCGATCCTGCATCTGACAGGTATCATGCGCGACGGGTTTTATCCGCTCTACACGCCAGGCTATGTGTCTTATGTCTATCTTGGCTGCTGGATCATCATTCCAATGGTGATCGGTCTTTTGCTGTTGCGCCAGTTCAACCGCGATCTGCTGAACAGCTGAGTGGGCCGCTTAGCGCCGCTCGGGCGGATGGCGCAGCACCAGCAGGCGCCAGATTTCCGCCAGATCCACCCGCCAGAGCCAGAGCCGCACCCGACAGGCCGTCAACCGCCAGCGCCACGGATGGGGGCTGACCGCATAGGCCGCCATCTCGCGCACAGGCGGGGCCAGGCTGCGCAATGTCCAGATCATTCGCCGCGCATGCGGGCCGCTGGCCACCTGCCCGCCCTTGATCCGGCGCGCTTTTAGCCACAGCGCCTGCGCCGTGTCGCGCGCCGGATGATGCACCACCGCGCCTGCGACAAAGCGGATCGCCCCCCCCTGTCGCCCGGCGCGGCGGCAGAATTCGGCATCCCCGCCCGACAGGCGCTGTGGATCAAAACCACCAAGTCGCCCGAACAGGCTCCGTGACAGCGCCAGATTGGCCGTCGCCCCGTAGCCGCGCCGCACAAAAACGGCCTGCGGGATCCCGCGCACCGTGTCGAAAATCGCCCAGTCACTCGGGTCAGGCCCGGCATCAAGCTGCACATCCCCGGCCAGAATCTGCCCTTCAT
>PXDM01000326.1 GCA_003565055.1 Paracoccaceae bacterium | reverse complement strand
TGGCGCTCGCTCCTTGGGGGAGGGGATGCTGCTCGCGAGCGCGCCGGATCTCTTTTTTCGATGAGCGAGGTGCCTGTATGAAACTCTTTGCCTCGGTGGGGTCTTGGCGCCCCTCTGCTGCTCGCTTATCGTGCTATTGGGATGCCATGGAACTTGGTGGTCATCAAGGGAAAAGATGGAACTGTCTGGCCGCCGCGACCGCGCAAACCGCGCCCTTATCCACAGAATGCTGAGAATAAGCCGTAAATTTATCTATATGTTGTGAGAACATTTTGAGGCCACAACGAGATAGGCGCGGCTTGTCGCCACTCCAAGAGCGACAGAAAAAGTTCCAGAAAATCCCGGAAGCGCATGGAAGCTGCGCAAACTGTTGCACCTAAGCAACGAAATTACGCGCCGGAACAGCGGGGATTGGGAAGAAATTCGGGGCGGCAGGCCTGTTCTCGGTGATTCACGCCGAATCACTGCGCCGTGATTCGGCGTGACTCGGTCGCGATTCAGCCGATCTGGGCGGGATCCATGGAAATCCATGGCCGCCCGGACCACCCGTCCCATCAGATTCCATGTATTGTCGCGGCCCGTCTCAGAGCAGGTCGATCAACCGCCCCGCCATCCGCTCATAGGCCTGCGCAACAGCGCTGTCGGTCGCGGCCACCGGAATGCCGCCATCGCTGGCGAGCCGGACCTCCACGCTCAACGGCAATTCGCCCAGAAACGCGTAACCTTGCCGCTCCGCTTCCTGCCGCACACCACCTTCGCCGAAAATATGCTCTTCATGGCCGCATTTGGGGCAGATGAAAGTCGACATATTCTCGACCAGCCCCAGAACCGGGGTTTGGAGCGTCTGAAATGCGCGAAGGGCCTTGCGCGCATCCAGCAGCGCCACGTCCTGCGGGGTGGACACGACCACCGCCCCGCGCACATCGAATTTCGAGCAGAGCGTCAACTGAATATCCCCGGTCCCCGGCGGCATATCGACGATGAGGACATCAAGCGTGCCCCATTCGACCTGTGTGAGCAGTTGCTGCAACGCCCCCATCAACATCGGCCCGCGCCAGATCACGGCCTCGTCCTCCTTCAGCATCAGGCCGATGGAGATCATGGTGACCCCATGCGCCTTGAGCGGGATGATTGTCTTGCCATCGGGCGAGGCGGGACGACGATCCACCCCCATCATGCGCGGCTGGCTGGGGCCGTAGATATCGGCGTCGAGCAACCCGACCCGCAGCCCATGCCGCCCCAGCGCCACGGCCAGATTCGACGCGACCGTCGATTTGCCAACCCCGCCCTTGCCGGAGCCGACCGCGATGATATGGCCGATGCCCTTGATGCTTTGCTTATCCGGCTGCGCTGTCGGGTGGCGCCCCAGCTTGAGCGACGGGGCCGGTCCCTTCGCAGGTGCAGACGGACCATGCGCCGTGAGCGCGACGGACACGCGATCTACCCCGTCCAGCGCTGCGACCGCCGCTTGTGCGGCCTCACGCACCGGCGCAAGGGCCTTCGCCGCATCGGGGCTCGCCGCTTCGATGACAAAGCGCACCGATGCGCCCTCGACCGCCAACGCGCGCACCAGATCGCGCGAAACAAGCGTACCGCCATCGGGCAGTTCGATCTTGTCCAGCACCGCGAGGATATCATCGCGCAGGTTGCTCATAAGCTCGTCCTCCTGTCAGGTCAGCGGAAACATGTACATTTTCAGCGCCGCGACAAGCCCAATACATTGCCTGAGCCGCATTGCCCTTGCCACAGCGACATGCGACATTCCGGCGCAAGATAGCGGAGACCGACATGACCGACTGCCTGTTTTGCAAAATCGCCTCCGGGGCCCTGCCCGCCCATATCCTCCATGAAGATGCCGATATTCTGGCGTTTCTGGGCCTGCACCCGATCCGCAAGGGCCATGCGCTCGTCATCCCGAAGGCACATTACACATGGTTCGAGGACCTGCCCGAACCCCTCGCCACCAAGATCACCAGCTGCGCCCAGAGCCTGGCGCGGGCCATGAAACATATTTACCGTGTCGAACGCGTCGCAATGTTTTACACGGGCATTCATGTAGCCCACGCTCATGCCCATGTCGTGCCGATGGCACATATCCATGATGTGACCTCGGCCGCCTATCTTGAGGACGGACCCGAGAATTTCACCACACCACCGCAATTGCCAGTGACCGAAATGGCCGAAATCACGCAAGCCATTCGCAGCGCAATGTTAACTTAACAATACTTGCGCCAGAATTAAGCTTATCATCTCATCAATTGATCAAAATTCCGGTAAATTCTCACGCATTTGCAAACTTCCCTAGCGTAAACTTGCACTTGGCGCATAGCCGCATTGCAGCAAAATCCATTGTGCGGATGCAGCATTGGTATATCTTTATCTCAACGCGAAGGAAAACGTGACTGAGTAAAGGTACCGCTGCAATGGCAAATATCGCTGAAAATTTGAGCGCAGCAGATCGTCCGAGTGTATTTGGGCGCATTCTGGCTGAATTTCGCTCCGGCATGCAGAAGCGCCGCGTGTATAACCGTACTTACACGGAATTAAGTAATCTGAGCACGCGAGAACTGGACGATCTGGGTATCTCGCGCTCGATGATCTCGCGTCTGGCCTATGAGGCCGCGCACGGAAAATAAGTTTCGGCCCCCTCCTCCTCCCTGGGGTTCGATTGCGGCGGTGGGCTTCCTCCTCCTCCCTGAGGTCCACCGCCACATTATTCCGGCCAAGGCATGCAGATGCCCCAAACCGGTCAAGAGACGTCGCTCCACTCCTCCTCCCTTGGAGCGCACGTAGGAACAGTCAGGCTCTCCTCCTCCCTGCCTGCTGTTCCAAGAATAACGGATCCATCGGCTCCGACACAGTTGCAGGCCTCCTCCTCCTCCCTGAGGTCGTGCAAATTTGGCGGCAGTCCCCTCCTCCTCCCTGGGACTGCCGCCTTTTTTTGTCAGATGATCGCGATGGTCGTGCCGTGATCAGAAGGGCACATCATCCGCCTGATCCGCCGGAACGACGAATTTCGCGACGATATGGCGGGCACCGGATTTCTCGAACTCCACGAAAAGCTTGTCCCCTTCGACCGAACTGACGCGTCCGTAGCCGAATTTCTGGTGGAATACGCGCGCGCCGATCTCGAACGCGGCACTGGCCGTGGCATCAATGACCATCGACTTCGCCTCACGCGGCTGCGACATGGGCCGGGCACTCGCGGCCTGCAACCTGCGCCAGCCGGGGGAGTTGTAGACATCCGCCCGCTCGGCGCGCGCCTCGACCGTGCTGGCTGTCGCAATCCCGCCCCCATAGAGACCGGGGGGCGTGAGCACCTCGACATGCGCGCCAGGCAATTCATCGACGAAACGCGACGGCATTTGCGACTGCCATTGCCCATAAACCCGACGATTGGCGGCAAAACTGATCGTGCAGAGCTGTTCGGCCCGCGTGATCCCGACATAGGCAAGGCGACGCTCTTCCTCCAGCCCCTTGAGACCCGATTCGTCCATCGAGCGCTGCGACGGGAACAGCCCGTCTTCCCAGCCGGGCAGGAACACGACCGGAAATTCGAGCCCCTTCGCGCCATGCAGTGTCATGATCGAGACTTTGGCCTCGCTCGTGCCGGTCTCATTATCCATCACCAGCGCGATATGCTCCAGAAACCCCTGCAGGTTTTCGAAATTCTCCAGCGCCTTGATGAGCTCCTTGAGGTTGTCGAGCCGCCCCGGAGCCTCGGGCGTCTTGTCGTTGAGCCACATCTCCGTGTAGCCGGATTCCTCAAGGATCTGTTCGGCCAGTTCGATATGATTGAGCGCGGCCCCCTCGGGGCGGATCACTTCGATCAGCTCATCCTCGGCCTGCACCTTGGTGG
>PXDM01000417.1 GCA_003565055.1 Paracoccaceae bacterium | reverse complement strand
ATGGCCGTGGCCGAAATCCTGGCCGGGCAGGCGGGCCATGTGAATTACGGGGTCATCCCGGGCGTGATCTATACCTGGCCCGAAGTCGCTTCGGTGGGAGAGACCGAGGAGAGCCTGAAAGAAGCCGGGCGCGCCTATAAGGTGGGAAAGTTCAGCTTCATGGGCAATGGCCGCGCGAAGGCGAATTTCGCGGGCGACGGCTTCGTGAAGATCCTTGCGGACAAGGCCACGGACCGCATTCTTGGCGCGCATATCATCGGCCCCTATGCGGGCGATCTGATCCACGAAATCTGTGTGGCGATGGAATTCGGCGCAGCGGCCGAGGATCTGGCGCGGACCTGCCACGCGCATCCGACCTATTCGGAAGCGGTGCGCGAGGCCGCTCTCGCCTGTGGCGACGGCGCGATTCATGCGTGAGCAGATGTTTCGCGCGCGAAACATACAATTTTAGGGAGTTTAGACGTGCTGACACTCGAACAGGCCCGCACCATCATTTCCGCCACGCGCGCCAAGGGGCGCGAGATGGGGTTGAAGCCACTCTCGGTCGTGGTGCTCGATGCTGGCGGGCATGTTCTGGCCTTTGAGCGCGAGGACGGCGCGGCGCCGGGGCGCTTCGGCATCGCGCAGGGCAAGGCCTATGGCGCGGTCATGCTGGGTATGGCAGGCCGCGCCCAGATGGCACGGGCCGAGGCCCAGGGCTATTTCATGGCGGCGGTGAACGGCGTCTATGGCGGGCAGGTCGTGCCGGTGCCGGGCGGCGTTTTACTGCGCCAGGATGGCGTGGTCATCGGCGCGGTGGGTGTGACGGGCGACACGTCAGACAATGATGCAGAGGCCGCCTTGGCGGGGGTCGCGGCGGCGGGTCTGGAAGGCGAGGCGTAGGCTTGACGTTTAAGATCTGCCCAGAGCGATTTCGAGAGCTTCGTCATAGCTGCAAATCTCCGTGACGCCCAGATCACGCAATCGTTTTGATCTTTCGCCACGGAAATTTTTTACATCACCTGACACAAAGACATCTCGTCTAGACAGAATATGCGCATATAAGGAATGCACGTCACACCACTTGTTGCGCCACTTTTGAAAGGGTGGCGCGGAAATTGGCAAGCTATTTGGAAAGCCCCGTGCCTGAGCAAATTCAAAGTGACTATAAGGTAAACTTCCAGGTTGAACGATCTCCCATAGATTTAACAGAACCTCTTTACAGTCATTCGGGGCTATAGAAGAGTAACCATAATAGGTGAGATTGATGCAAGTTATAGTAAAAACCCGAGTAAGCTTCTGAAGGCCCACTTGGTTGAGACGCAGGTCAAATTCGATTCCACTGGCTGGAAGTTCACGAGCCGCAGTGTTTTCTGACGCAGCGGTTGTCACGATACCGACGTCAATTTGCCGTTCGTGCATGGAAACGAGCTGTTTCAGGCTTTCACGCCCCGCGCGGCCTTCTGTTTCCAAAGTAATGACTGCGTTCCATTCAAGGGTAAAGGTTTTCATGCTGCATCCATAACGGAACGCCCTCTTTCGAGGGCGTTCCGGTTCACTGATCTAGAAAACTCCGCAATTTCCGCGACCGCGACGGGTGCTTGAGCTTCCGCAGCGCCTTCGCCTCGATCTGGCGGATGCGTTCGCGGGTCACGCTGAATTGCTGCCCGACTTCTTCCAGCGTGTGATCGGTGTTCATACCGATCCCGAAGCGCATGCGCAGCACGCGCTCTTCGCGGGGCGTGAGCGAAGAGAGCACCCGCGTCGTGGTTTCGCGCAGGTTGTCCTGAATGGCCGAATCCAGTGGCAGGAGCGCGTTCTTGTCTTCGATGAAATCGCCAAGCTGGCTGTCTTCCTCGTCGCCGATGGGTGTTTCGAGGCTGATCGGCTCCTTGGCGATTTTCATCACCTTGCGCACCTTGTCGAGCGGCATTTGCAGCTTCTCCGCCAGTTCTTCCGACGTCGGTTCGCGCCCGATTTCATGGAGTATCTGACGGCCCGTGCGCACCAGTTTGTTGATCGTCTCGATCATATGCACAGGAATACGGATCGTGCGGGCCTGATCGGCGATGGAGCGGGTGATCGCCTGCCGGATCCACCATGTCGCGTAGGTCGAGAATTTGTAGCCGCGCCGGTATTCGAATTTATCGACCGCCTTCATCAACCCGATATTGCCTTCCTGAATGAGATCAAGAAATTGCAGCCCGCGATTGGTGTATTTCTTCGCAATCGAGATCACGAGGCGCAGATTGGCCTCAACCATTTCCTTCTTGGCCTGCCGGGCCTCTTTCTCGCCCTTCTGGACCTGACCGACAAAGCGGCGGAATTCTTCGATATCCACACCGATATACTGGCCCACTTGCGCCATATCCGCGCGCAGATCCTCGACCTTGTCGCGCGAGCGCTCCATCAGCGCCTGCCAGCCACGGCCCGGTTTCTCGGCCATGCGGTCACACCAGGTTGGATCGAGCTCTGCGCCGCGGTAATCGTCGATGAATTCGCGCCGGTTGATGCGCGCCTGGTCCGCCAGCTTCACCATCGCGCTGTCGATGGACATGATGCGCTTGTTGATGCCGTAGAGCTGGTCGACCAGCGCCTCGATGCGGTTGTTGTGCAGATGCAGCGAGTTCACCAGTTGCACGATCTCGGCGCGCAGCTTCTGGTATTGCGCTTCCTGCGCGTCGCTGAAACGGCCCTGTTCCTGCATCGTTGCGTGCAGACGCGCGTCCTGCATTTCCGCCAGCAGGTCGAAATCATGCGCGATCTGGTCGAGCGTTTCGAGCACGCGGGGCTTGAGCGCGGTTTCCATCGCGGCGAGCGAGAGGCTGGACTGGTCATCCTCATCCTCGTCATCTTCGGCTCGTTGGATCGGGTTGCCGTCTGCGTCCAGCTCCGGCTCTGCGCCTTCTTCACGTTTGGGCGGCGTGACTGTGCTGCTTGTCGTGTCGCTGACCGGCATCGACTCGTCATCTTCGAGCGCGTTGCCGAATGTCGCTTCGAGGTCGATCACATCGCGCAGCAGCACGTCCTCGTTGAGCAATTCGTCGCGCCAGATAGTGATCGCCTGAAAGGTCAGCGGGCTTTCGCAAAGCCCTGCGATCATCGTGTTGCGCCCCGCCTCGATGCGTTTGGCAATCGCGATTTCGCCTTCGCGCGAGAGAAGCTCCACAGAGCCCATTTCGCGCAGATACATGCGCACCGGGTCATCGGTGCGGTCGAGTTTCTCTTCGCTCGCGCTGGTCGCCACCACAACTTCGCGCGCGCCCGACACTTCGACCAGCGCGCCGGATTTCGCCTCGCCCTCATCGCCTTCGTCATCATCTTCGATGATATTGATGCCCATTTCCGAGAGCATCGACATCACGTCCTCGATCTGCTCGGAAGACACCTGCTCGGGGGGCAGGGCCTGATTGAGCTGTTCGTAGGTGATGAAGCCGCGTTCCTTAGCCTGTGCGATCATCTTCTTGATCGAGGCCTGCGAGACGGAGCTGCCGCCGTCCATGTCCTGATCGTCGTGTCTGGTGTCGTCCGTGTCTTTGGCGGCCATGTAAGCTCCCGAGCTATCTGGGCAGGGCTAACGTGATTCGGCATGCGAATCGTCCGCACACACCTATCAACGCCCTGTATCTAGGTAAGACGGGCCGCTTTTTCCAGTTAAGACTCGCATTTTTGCGCCGCATTGCGTGCGTTCGGGCAACGAATCAGTCACTTTTTGCGCTTCACCCAGACTTCTGATTCGATCATCTGCTGGAGCGCATTGGACAGCGAGTTGCGATCTTCGCCAAGATCGGCCGAATCAGACAGGCGCGAGCGTTCGGCGCGATTGCGCATTTCCGCGGCCTGACGCAGCCGCCAGGTCAGCCCCTCATCGGCCAGCGCTTCCATATCCT
>PXDM01000184.1 GCA_003565055.1 Paracoccaceae bacterium | reverse complement strand
GCGTAACGTGGTCCCAAAGGAGCAGGATGAAACCGCGAAATAACCTTTGCGATTCCGAACGTGAACGCGTACTGCGCGAGCTGCGCCGGGACTATGCGCGCAACACTCGCGTGCCCGCGCGTTTGGCGGCAGAACTCGCCCGGATCACGCCGCTCGCGCAGACCGCATGGGAAGAAGCCCGCGCGGCGGGCGATGTCGCAGCCTTCCTGCCCTGGCTGAGCCAGATGGTTGCGCTGCGCCGCGAAGAGGGCGAGGCAATCGCCGATGGCGGCGACCCCTATGATGCGCTGATGGCCGATTACGAGCCCGAAACCGACGCGGCCTCTGTCGCCGCCGTGTTCGACACCATGCGCCCGCGTCTTGTCGCGCTGCGCGACGCCGTGCTCGGGGCCGACACGCCCCCCGCGCTCGAAGGCCAGTTCGACCGCGAAGGTCAGCTTGAGCTTGCGCGCAAGCTCGCGGTCCGTTTCGGCTATGACATGGCGCGGGGGCGGATTGATCTGGCGGTGCACCCGTTTTCCTCCGGCTCGGGCGATGATGTGCGCATCACCACGCGGGTGGCCGAAGATGATCCCTTCAACTGCCTTTATTCGACACTGCATGAAGTGGGTCACGGGGCCTATGAGCAGGGCGTCGATCCGGCCTACAGGCTGTCGCCCATCGGGCGCGGCGTGTCGATGGGCGTGCATGAAAGCCAAAGCCGGATCTATGAAAACCAGCTTGGCCGCAGCCGCGCCTTTTGTCATTGGCTGCATGGCGCGATGGTGGAGACCTTCGGGCCGCTGAATGTCAGCGATGCTGATGGGCTCTACGCGGCGGCCAACCGCGTCACGCGCGGGTATATCCGCACGGAAGCCGATGAAGTGCAATACAACCTGCATATCATGCTGCGCTTCGATCTCGAACGCGCGCTGATCCATGGCACACTTGCGCCTGACGATCTCGAAGAGGCATGGAACACGCGGTTCAAAGCCGATTTCGGCATCCCGGTGGATCGCCCCGCCAATGGCGTGTTGCAGGATGTGCATTGGTCCGTGGGGCTGTTCGGCTATTTCCCGACCTATGCGCTGGGCAATCTTTATGCGGGTTGTCTGCACAAGGCGCTGCGTGCGGATCTGCCCGATCTCGACGCGCAGCTTGCCGCGGGCGATCTGGCGCAGGCGACCGGCTGGCTGCGCGAAAAGCTGCAACGCCATGGCGCGCTGCGCCCGCCCCGTGCGACGATTGAGGCCGCTTGCGGTTTCGCGCCTGATGCCGGCCCGTTGCTCGATTATCTGGAGACCAAGTTCCGCGCGCTTTACCGGCTCTGAGCCGGGGGTTTGAGGGGCAGAACGAGGCGAGCCGCGAGGCCGCCCAGACGCGCGCTTTTGTCGAGTTCCAGATGGCCCCCATGCGCGCGCGCAACATCCGACACGATGGCGAGCCCGAGGCCGACCCCGCCGCTGTCACTATTGCGCGCCTCATCGAGCCGCACGAAGGCTTCGACCGCCCGTTCGCGCGCGTCAGGGGGGATGCCGGGGCCGTCATCTTCAACCTTGATGACCAGCGCCTCATCGCGCAGATCCGTGCTGACCTCGACCCGCGACCCATGTCGCAGTGCGTTGCTGAGCAGATTGTCGAGCGCCCGTGACAGTGCTCCGGGCCGCAAGCTCAGGCGTGGCGATGGCCGCGCGTCTGGGTGAAACGCAACGGCATGCCCTGCCGCCTGATAGCGCGCCACCAGTTTTGCGATCACGGGCTCCGGTGCGAGGCTCTGCGGCGCTTCCTCGGTGTGCGGCCCACGCGTATAGTCGAGAAACTGCTCCAGTCGTTGCTCCACATCACCGATCTCGGTCTCCAGCGCGGTGCGGTCGTCGCCTTCGTCCATCATCGACAGGATCAGGCGCATGCGCGTGAGCGGCGTGCGCATGTCATGGCTGACCCCCGAGAGCATCATTTGCTGACGGTTCCGCTGCCGCTCCAGCCGGTTGCGCATGTCGATGAAGGCGCGCGCGGCCGCCTGAATCTCGCGCGCGCCCGACGCGCGCAGCGCCACGCGCTCGCCCCGCCCATAGGCTTCCGCCGCCGCCCCGAGCCTGCGGATCGGGCGCACCTGCAGGCGAAGGAACTGAAAGGCGATCAGCGTCATCACCACAGAGGCGAGGAAAACGATCACCAGCAACTGATGCGGGTTCGGCGTGGTCAGCAATCGGCGCGGCACCGCCAGATGCAGGACGCCATGTCGCGTCTCAAGCCAGACTTGCACTGTCCCACGCTCGCGCGACAGATCAGCGGCCAGAAATTCCGGCAAGGTGTCCTGCAGGCTGCGCAGGATCTCGGCCCCTGCCAGATCGAGCGGCTCGCGCGGGGCGACGCTGCCCGGCAGCGTCGCGGGAAGGGTCAGATCAATATCGAGCTGTGCGAAGACATCCTGCAACGCACGCAAAGCGGGCTCTGGCTGCCGCGCCGCGTCCAGCCGGTCCAGCAGGATACGCAGGCTTTTCGAGGTATTGGTCGTCAGTTGCGTCGTGACGCGCTCGTAATGGCGCTGAATGAAGACGACTGACAGCACGATCTGGATCACCAGAATCGGGATGATCAGGATCAGCACAGCCCGCCCGTAAAAACTGGCTGGAATGACCTGTTTGAACCAAAGCCGCGACCGCATGCAGTTACGATAGGCAAAGCCGCCTGCGCTCACAAGCATCATTGCCTTCAAGGGCGTGGCCTTTGCGCGCCGCGCAGGCTAAGCTTCCGCGCATGACGGATCCGATCTGGTTAGAGCCCGATTTGCGACTGTTGCGCGCGGCCAATCCCTCGCCCCTGACGGGCGAAGGGACCAATACCTATATTCTCGGGGCTGAGGCGCTCTGCGTCATCGACCCCGGCCCCGACGATCCGGCGCATCTGGACGCGATCCTTGCCGCACTCAGCGCGCCCGAGCGTTTGCAGGCGATTCTGGTGACCCATGCTCATCTCGATCATTCGCCACTGGCGCGCAGGCTCTCGCAGCGCACTGGCGCAGCTGTGCTGGCCTATGGCGATGCGCAGTCGGGCCGCTCGCTGCGGATGCAGGCGCTGGCAGTGCAGGGGGTGACGGGCGGTGGCGAAGGTGTGGATCAGGCATTCGCACCGGATCGGACCCTCACGGATGGCGCGGAAATAGTCCTCGGCGATGACGCGATCCGGGCGATCTGGACCCCCGGACATTTCGGCAACCACCTCTGCTTCGCCTGGCGCGGGGCGGTGTTCAGTGGCGATCACGTGATGGGCTGGTCTTCGACGCTCGTATCGCCCCCGGATGGGGATTTGTCGGATTACATGCGCTCATTGGACCGGCTGTCGGCTGAATGCGCACGGGTCCTCTATCCCGGCCATGGAGCACCCATCACGGAGCCTCAGGGTCGCATTTCTGAGTTGCGTGCGCATCGGTTGCAGCGCGAGGCAGAAATCCTTGCCTGCCTCGAAGCTTCCCCACACACCATCGCAGAGCTGGTCGAGGCAATTTACCTTGACATCCCGTCCGCACTCCACGCCGCCGCTGGCAGGAATGTCTTTGCGCATCTGATAGACCTCGAAGCGCGCAAGCGCGTTACGGCATCGCCAGGCATGGGTCCGAAGGCGGTCTTCAGTTTCTTGCGAGAGGATCAAAATAGATAGGATTTCAGTCTGGACGCGCGCCCACGCGCTTGCTATAGCGCGCTGGTGTTCCGGCGTAGCTCAGCGGTAGAGCAGTTGACTGTTAATCAATTGGTCGTAGGTTCGATCCCTACCGCCGGAGCCAAAAAACCCAAAGAAAACAAGACGATACAGGAAGCCCGCGCAAGCGGGTTTCGCCCTGTTTTGCGCCTTGTCACTGATTTGTCACCGCTGTGAAAAAATTTGTCACTGACGGCGAATC
>PXDM01000045.1 GCA_003565055.1 Paracoccaceae bacterium | reverse complement strand
CGCTGACCTTCATGGATGCCGTGGTCAGTGGACGCTCGGTCGGCACACCCGGCACACCGCGCCTGATGGAAGACGCCCATCGCCGCTGGGGCCGCAGCAACTGGGGCGGCCTGTTCGCCGAGGCGATCAGCCTCGCCGAAGACGGGTTCACAGTTTCGACCCGACTCTCCGAATCCGTGGCCTCTGCGGCCGAAAGCCTCGCCGTCTTCCCGGCCACAGCCGAATATTTCCTGCCCGATGGCGCACCGCTGGAGGCCGGGACGACGCTGGTCAATGCCGACTATGCCGACACGCTGCGCCAGATCGCCGCGCGCGGGATGAGCGCCTTCTACACAGGCGAGATCGCCGCCGATATCGTCGCGGCCACGCGGACCGAGACCCTGCCGGGCCTCTTGTCGATGCGCGATCTGGAACGGTATGAGGTGATCGAGCGCCCGGCCGTCTGCCAGAGCTATCGCGGCGCGGATGTCTGCGGGATGGGGCCGCCCTCCTCCGGCGCTGTGGCGATTGCGCAGATCCTCGGCAAGCTGTCGCATTTCGACCTCGGCGACATGGATCCGCAGGACGTGGAAACGCGCCGTCTGATGGGCGATGCGACGCGGCTCGCCTTTGCGGATCGCGGTCGCTATCTCGCCGATAGCGATTTCGTGCCGGTCCCGGTCGCGGGGCTGATCGACGCGGAGTATCTGGCCACGCGGGCGGAATTGCTGCGCGGCGATGATGCCCTGCCCGAAGTCTCGGCGGGTGAGCCCGAATGGGATCATGCGCTGCTCTGGGGCGACGACAGAACGGTCGAGCGGCCCGCGACCTCGCATATTTCCATTGTCGATCCGCACGGCAATGTGCTCTCGATGACCACCACTATCGAGAGCGGATTTGGCTCGCGCATCTTCACGCGCGGGATGCTTCTGAACAATGAGCTGACCGATTTCTCCTTCCGCACCCATGCGGGCGGCCACCCCATCGCCAACCGCGTCGAACCCGGCAAGCGTCCGCGTTCCTCGATGTCACCAACCATCGTGCTGCGCGATGGCGCGCCGGTCCTGAGCATCGGCAGCCCCGGTGGCGCGACGATCATCGGCTACACGGCGCAGGCGATCATCGCACATCTCGACTGGGGGATGGATGTGCAGGAAGCCGTGTCCATGCCGCATCTGGTCAACAGCTTCGGCACCTATCAGATCGAAGCGGGCACCTGGGCCGAAGACCTTGTGGAGCCGCTGCAAGACTTGGGCTTCCAGACCAATGTGACCGCGCTGACCTCTGGGCTGCACGCGATCTCGCTTGGGGATGACCTGCGCGGCGGCGCTGATCCGCGCCGCGAGGGCATCGCTATCGGGGAATGAGACTAGGCACTGCGCCGCGCCTTCGCGCGGCGCAGTGCCTCACAGATCGAGCTGCAATGCGCCCTTGCGGTAGCGCCCCGAGATCAGAAACCCCGGCTCGGCCACTTGTGGAAACTGCGCGCTCCAATCGCGGAAACGGTCATTGCTGACCACACGCGCCCCAAAATCCTGCGCCACGCGCAGGATCATCTCATCGGCGACCTCGCCCTTGTTGACCACCATCACACGATCCTGTGGCAAACCCACTTGACGCGCCAGCACCTGATGATGGCGGTAGCGCCCTTCGAGCTTGTAGCCTGCATTCGCGTCGAACACGACGCCCGCGCGATAGCCGCGCTGCGCCAGATCGGCGATCACGTCGCGCACGGGCTGCAGATCGGGCGCGCCTTTTTTCCAATGCATGACATTCGAGCCGTCGAGCACCACGACCGGGCGCGTATCCCCGCGCGAAATGTCCAACCCGCGCCGACCGCGCGACAGCAGAGACCGTAGAAGCGCCGCGACCAGCATGATGATCGCACCCAGCGCGGTCACGACACCGAAGATCGCGACAAGATCAAGCTCCGGCACCAGCCCGCCGAGACTGATCGCAATCAGAGAAATCCCCAACAACACCAACGGCACGCGCATCATTCACCCCCAAAGCTGCCAGACCCCACTGATGCGGCGTCTGGCTTGGCCTAAAGGATGTGTCGGGCGAAAATACGGCGGCGGGGAAAATTCGGCCCCGGCGCGTGCCGGGACCGGATCAGATCAATGCACCAGCTTCATGCGCGGCGCGTCATCGTCACTGGCGAAGCTCTCGCCATTGATGATCAGCCCACCGTGCCCGGCGCTGATCGGCACTGTGGCCCCGTCGAGCACCTCACCTGCGAGCAGCATCTGCGCGAGCGGATCCTGCAGATAGCGCTGGATCACGCGCTTGAGCGGTCGCGCGCCATAGACCGGATCATAGCCTTTGTCGGCAAGCCAGGTGCGCGCGGCCTCGTCCATGTCCAGCGTGATCTTGCGCGCAAGCAGGCGCTTGAGAAGCCGCGCCATCTGGATATCGACAATCGCATCCATATTGTCACGCGACAGCCGGTCGAAGATCACGGTCTCATCCAGCCGGTTCAGAAATTCGGGCCGGAAATGCGCGCGCACGGCCTCCATGACTTCGGCTTTGACCGAGGCACGATCCGCGCCCTCCTCCATCCGGCTGAGCGCGTGGCTGCCGAGATTCGACGTCAGGATGATCAGCGTCTGCTTGAAATCCACCGTTCGGCCATGGCTGTCGGTCAACTGCCCGTCATCGAGGACCTGCAGCAGCACGTTGAACACTTCCGGGTGCGCTTTCTCGACCTCATCGAACAGCACCACCTGATAGGGCCTGCGGCGCACGGCTTCGGTCAGCACACCGCCTTCTTCATAGCCGACATAGCCCGGAGGCGCGCCGATCAGACGGGCGACTGCGTGTTTCTCCATGAATTCCGACATGTCGATGCGCACCATCGCCTGATCGTCGTCGAAGAGATATTGCGCCACGGCCTTGGTGAGTTCCGTCTTGCCCACCCCTGTCGGCCCGAGGAACAGGAAACTGCCCAAGGGACGGTTCTCGTCATTGAGACCCGCCCGCGCCCGGCGCACGGCATTGGCCACAGCGCGGATCGCCGCATCCTGCCCGACGACGCGCTTGTGCAGCTCGTCTTCCATCCGCAGGAGCTTCTCGCGCTCGCCTTCGAGCATCTTGGTCGTGGGAATCCCGGTCCAGCGTTCGACCACTTCGGCGATCTGCTCAGGCCGCACGGCATCTGCGACCATCTTCTCGGCCTCGCGTGCCTCAGCCTCGGCCAGCTTGCGCTCCAACTCCGGGATCTCGCCATATTGCAGCCGCCCGGCATTGGCGAAATCGCCGCTGCGTTTCGCGGTTTCCAGATCAATGCGCGCACAGTCGAGATCTTCCTTGATCTTGCGCGCTTCCTCCAGCTTGTCGCGCTCGGACTGCCAGGCGGCAGTCATCTCGGCGCTGCGCTGCATCAGGTCGGACAGTTCTTTTTCCAGCGTCGCGAGACGGTCGCGGCTGGCCGCATCGTCTTCCTTCTTGAGCGCTTCGGCCTCGATCTGCTTTTGCAGGATGTCGCGGTCGAGCGCGTCCAGCTCCTCTGGCTTGCTATCGACCACCATGCGCAGGCGCGAGGCAGCCTCGTCCATCAGGTCGATGGCTTTATCAGGCAGGAAGCGATCCGTGATGTAGCGATGGCTGAGCGTCGACGCCGCAACCAGCGCCGAGTCGCTGATGCGAACACCGTGATGCAGCTCGTATTTCTCCTTGATGCCGCGCAGGATGGAGATCGTGTCCTCGACGGTCGGCTCCGACACCACGACCGGCTGAAAGCGCCGCGCGAGTGCTGCGTCCTTTTCCACATGCTTGCGGTATTCGTCGAGCGTCGTGGCGCCCACACAATGCAATTCACCGCGCGCGAGTGCGGGCTTGATGAGGTTCGCGGCATCCATCGCGCCCTCGGATTTGCCCGCGCCGACCAGCGTGTGCATCTCGT
>PXDM01000245.1 GCA_003565055.1 Paracoccaceae bacterium | reverse complement strand
TCATCCCGATGCCGGTATCTTCGATGATGAAACAGACCTCCCCGCCCAATTCCCCGACCTCGACCCGAATCGTCCCTTTCTCCGTGAATTTGACAGCGTTGCTGAGGATATTCCCAAGGATTTGGCGCAAACGCGCGTCATCGCCGAGACGCAATTCGGCCCCCTGAAGGTGGTAATTGATTTCAAAGCCAACGCCCTTCGCTTCAGCAGAAGCCGCGAACGTCTGGGCCGTCTCAAGCGCCAGTGCGCGAAGGTTGAACGCCCGAGGCTCGATTTGCAGGGTGCCGCTCTGCACTTCGGACAGGTCAAGGATGTCGTTCAGGATCGACAAGAGCCCCTTGCCGCTGTCGCGGACCGTGTCGAGCATACGCCTTTGCTCGCTATCGGACACCATCGCACCCAGCGCTTCGGTCATGCCAAGAATACCGTTGAGCGGCGTGCGCAGCTCATGGCTCATATTGGCGAGGAAGCGCGACTTGAGGCGGCTGGCTTCCTCCGCCCGGTCGCGCGCCTGTTTGAGCGACTGGTTGAGCCGGGCCGCGCGGAATGCGATCAGCGCAAAGCCCCATTGCAGCGCGGAAAAAGCCACGAGAAAAGTGA
Organism: Paracoccaceae bacterium; assembly: GCA_003565055.1. Lineage (GTDB taxonomy): Bacteria > Pseudomonadota > Alphaproteobacteria > Rhodobacterales > Rhodobacteraceae > Roseinatronobacter. Next base: position 15,796 of record PXDM01000245.1, on the reverse strand, counting down.
TCGCCAGAGTGATGACTGTCACGACAAAAGCGCTGACATTGGAGAAGACGAGGGCCAGCCGGGCGAGATAGGCGATCCCGATGGCCGCGAAGGGGGCGCAGGCGAGGATTGTCAGTTCGATCCCGAAGGGCCGCGCACGATGCCAGAGCTCGCGCGCAAAAAACAGGCCGAGCACGCCATTGATGAAGGACGAGCTGATCACCAGCGTGCCCAGATCCTGCTTCGTCGCGGCGAGCACCCCCTGCGCGGCCACACAGCCCAAGGCCACTGTCAGATAGCGCCGCGCGGGGGGAGTTTCGCCAAGCCCGATCAGGAGGGAGATATACCCCATCATGATGCCCGCGAGCATGCCCAGGATGACCATCGACGCGCTCATCCAGAAGGGCAGCAACTGGCCCAGCATCAACCCGACGGCCCCCAGCAGGAAGGCGATATTCGTCGCGCCCAGCCATCTGAAAGCCACGGCTTCGCGTTTGGCATGGCGGCGCGCCCCTGCGAAGCTGGTCAGCAACAGCGACGCGATGACCATAACCGCCGCCAGCGCGATTACGACCCAGATTTCGATATAATCGACCATTCGCACCCGGAGCCAAAAGAGTGCGTTGAGCTTTGCAGACAGAAATAACCATCACGTTAATTCGCACCCGCAAAGCGACGCTGTCAGGGCCGGGTGACATCGCTATGGAAGGCCGCTATACACCAGCGCGCAACCACCCCTGCCATAACCTCGGACAGTTAGAATGATCAAAGTTTTCGGACATTTCTCGCCAGATACCGATTCCACCGGCTCACCGCTCATCTGGGCGTGGTATCTTGACCAGATCAAGGGCCAGCCCGCGCAGGCCGTGCTCTTGGGCCAGCCCAATACCGAAGCCGCGTTCGCGCTGCAACATTGGGGGTTCGAGCAGCCCGAGATCATGACGGACTTGCCTGCCGGCACGCCGGTCGTGATCGTGGATACGAACAACCCGTCGGAACTGCCCGAGGGGATCAATGCTGCCGATATTCAGGGCATTATCGACCATCACAAGCTGGTGGGCGGGTTGGAGACCAAGGGTCCGATTGACATCACCATCCGCCCGCTCGCCTGCACGGCGACGATCATGCATGATCTGATCGGCGCGCAGATGGCCGAGGCCCCGCGCGGGATCAAGGGGATGATGCTGTCCTGCATCCTGTCGGACACGCTCGAATTCCGCTCGCCCACCACGACACAGCATGACCGCGATGTGGCCGAGGCGCTGGCCGCAGATCTGGGTGTGGAGATCGGCGATCTGGCCGCACAGATGTTTGCCGCGAAATCGGATGTCTCGGCCTTCTCCGAGGCGGAATTGCTGAAGATGGACGCCAAGAAATACGCGGTCGGCGACAAGACGTTCCGCATCTCGGTGCTTGAGACCACGGCACCGCAGCAGATCCTGTCGCGCAAGGACGCGCTGGTGGCCGCCATGCCCGGCGTCGCGCAAGAGGACGGGGCCGATGAGGTCATGCTCTTCGTGATCGACATTCTCAACGAGGAAGCGACGCTTCTGGTCCCCAATGCACTGGTCAAGGCTGTGGCGGAAAAGTCCTTCGATGTCTCCGTGAGCGGGGATACTGTCGTGCTGCCCGGTGTGATGAGCCGCAAGAAGCAGATCATTCCGGTACTCAGCCTGTGACCCGCATCCTGAAGAATTTCGCTGAGATCTCGTCGAATTACGAGCTGGCGCTGGTCGATCTCTGGGGCTGCGTGCATAACGGTCGGAAGATCTACCCGGCGGCCGAGGCCGCGCTGCAGGCGTTCCGGGCGCAGGGCGGGCGCGTGGTGCTGGTCACCAATGCGCCGCGCCCGCGCGCTGGCGTGGCCGCGCGGCTCGATGAGATGGGGCTTGCGCGCGACGCCTATGACGCGATCGCGACCTCCGGCGATGCGGCGCAGGAAGCGATGCTGATGGGCGCGGTCGGAACGCGGATCTGGCATCTGGGGCCGGAGAAGGATGAGGAGTTCTTCACCAACCTGCCAGACTGGGCGCGGGAGCGGCCCGAAATCGAGCGTGTGGGGTTTGACGAGGCCGAAGGAATCGTATGCACAGGGCCGATCGAGGAATTGACCGAGACGCCGGACGATTATCGCGGTCGGTTGCTCTCGGCCAAGGTGCGCGGGCTGAAACTGCTCTGCGCCAATCCTGACATCATTGTGGATTATGGCGATCAGCGCATCTTCTGCGCCGGGGCGATTGCCCAGCTTTATGACGAAATGGGTGGCGAAAGCCTCTATTTCGGCAAGCCACATCCGCCGATTTACGACCTTGCGCGGCGGATCGCGGCGGAACATGGCTGGCGGTTTTCAGAAGAGCGCACCATCGCCATCGGCGACGGCATCGGGACTGATATTCAGGGCGGTCTGGGCGAAGGCGTGGATACGCTCTTCATCACAGGCGGGCTGGCGGCCGAGGAATTCGGCCCGGATGTGGAGCATCCTCACGCCGCGCGCCTCGATGCGTGGCTCGACGCACAGGGGGTGCATCCGACCTATGCGCTGGGTCGGCTGCGCTGACGTCGCGCGCGGGGCGCCAAGGTGCGTGGCAAGCACGCACCCTACGCGCATGCCTTTCGTCCTGATCAAGCGCCAGATGCGACAAAGCGCCACGCAATATAATTACAACGCCGCCCATCTTGCCGATGTTTTATTTCACAAGCCTGTTGCGCACATCCTGAATTTCAGGTAATGCTGCAGCGCAACAGAAAACAGGATTCGTCTGGTCGAAAGGATCGGTGCAATGTTGGACAACGGCATGAATGACAATCTTCCGCGTGGAACCATCTGCATCGAGGATCTCGAACTCGGGATGTCGCGCTATCTGCGCAAGGAAATCACCGACCGCGATATCGAACTGTTTGCCGAAGTCTCGACTGATTGCAATCCGGTCCATCTCGACGATGATTACGCGCAGGACACGATCTTCGAGGGCCGCATCGCGCATGGGATGCTGACCGCTGGGCTGATCTCTGCCGTGATCGGGGAGCAACTGCCCGGACATGGCACGATCTACATGGGCCAGACCCTGAAATTCATGGCCCCTGTGCGCCCCGGCGATGTGGTGCTCGCTGAAGTCACGGTGCTCACCATCGACTATGCCAAGCGCCGCGTCACTCTTGAATGTCGCTGCTCGGTAGGGGATACGGTGGTTCTGAAAGGTGAGGCGACCGTACTCGCGCCGAGCCGTAAATTCGACTGAGGCCGGGGCACCTGCACGCGCGTGCGCGCCCCGTATGAGGGCAGATGCAGAGGTACCACCACTGGCGCGACCTTCCCCCAGAGGCCAAAGGCAGCTCGATTGCTTTGGGCAATTTTGACGGGGTCCATCGTGGCCACCAGCATGTCATCGACCTCGCGCGGCGCGACGATGCGCCCTTGGGCGTGCTCACCTTCGAGCCGCATCCGCGCGAATTCTTCGCCCCTGACGCCCCGCCCTTCCGGCTGATGAGCGCTGCGGCGCGCGCCCATCGGCTCGACTGGCTCGGTGTCGAGCATCTCTTTCAATTCCCGTTCGACGCCGAGCTTGCCGGGCTGAGCGCCGAGGCTTTCGTCGAAGATGTCCTCGTGGCAGGGCTTGGGCTGCGTCATGTCGTCATCGGGGCGGATTTCTGCTTCGGCAAGGGGCGCAAGGGCACGGCCGAAGACCTCAAACGCAGCGGCGCGCAGCACGGCTTTGACGTCACCATCGCGCCCTTGCAGAGTGCGGGCGGCCAGATCTTCTCCTCGACCGCGATCCGCGACGCGCTGAGTGCTGGCCGGGCGCAGGATGCGGCCGCGATGCTTGGCCATTGGCACCGGATCGACGGCCCGGTGCTGCACGGCGAAAAACGCGGCCGCACACTGGGCTACCCGACCGCGAACATGTCCATCGCCGGGCTGCACCCGCCCCGCTTCGGGGTCTATGCTGTGCTCACCGATATCCTGACCGGCCCCCATCGCGGCACGTATCACGGCGTCGCCTCGCTCGGCATCCGCCCGATGTTCGGGGAAAACATGCCCAATCTCGAAACCCATATCTTTGATTTCACGGGCGATCTCTACGGCGCGGATCTGTCCATCGCACTCGTCGCTCATCTGCGCGACGAGATGCGCTTCGACAGTCTGCCCGCGCTCATCGCCCAGATGGACCGTGACAGCCAGCAGGCCCGCCGCTTCCTCGGCAAACTCTGACGCCACCCTCCCTTTCATCTTTGTCCAAATATCCTCGGGGGTGAAGCCAGCCCCTATTTGGGGCTGGCGAGGGGGCAGACAGCCCCCTTTTGCAACATTGCACCATGGCCTGCACTGACTTGGAAGCCGACGACGCGCCGCCCTTTTACGGATCGAAGAGCCGCCCCTGACCCGGCGGTGCAGGGGCCGCGAGCCCCAGATGCGTCCAGGCTTTCGGTGCCAGCATCCGCCCGCGCGGTGTGCGCGCGATGAGGCCCTGCTGCAAGAGAAACGGCTCGATCACTTCCTCAATCGCATCGCGCGATTCCGACAGGGCCGCCGCGATGGTCTCCACCCCCACCGGCCCGCCGCCGTAATTTTCGGCCAGAAGCGACAGGTAGCGCCGATCCGCCCCGTCGAGGCCGAGATGATCGACTCCGAGCCGCGTCAACGCCCGGTCTGCCAGCGCCTGCGTCAGCCGCCCGTCACCTTCGACCAGCGCGAAATCCACGACACGGCGCAAGAGCCGCCCGGCGATGCGCGGCGTACCCCGCGCGCGCCGCGCCACCTCGCGCACCCCGTCCTCTTCTGCGGCCACGCCCAAAAGCCGCGCGCCGCGCGAGACGATCAGACACAGCTCATCCTCGGTGTAGAATTGCAGCCGCGTCGGGATGCCGAACCGGTCGCGCAGGGGCGTCGTCAAGAGCCCCAGCCGTGTCGTTGCGCCCACCAGCGTGAAGGGCTGCAATTCGATCCGCACGGTGCGCGCCGCAGGCCCCTCCCCGATCACCAGATCGAGCTGGAAATCTTCGAGCGCGGGATAGAGCACCTCCTCGACCGCCGGGTTCATGCGGTGGATCTCGTCGATAAACAGCACATCGCGCGCTTCGAGATTGGTCAGGATCGCCGCCAGATCGCCCGCCTTGGCGAGCACCGGGCCAGAGGTCATGCGAAACCCGACGCCCAGTTCGCGCGCCATGATCTGCGCCAACGTCGTCTTGCCCAGACCCGGCGGGCCGTAGAACAGCGTGTGATCCATCGCCTCGCCCCGCATCCGCGCGGATTGGATGAAGACACGCAGATTGGCCCGCGCCTCCTGCTGGCCGACGAATTCATCGAGGCTCTGGGGCCGCAGCGCGCGGTCCATCTCGGGGTTGTCCTCGGGCAGATCGGCACCGCGCAGGCTGGGGTCGGGGCTGGTCATGCGTTTAATCCAAAACGGCGGGTCTGCAGGCGATCCATCCAAGTCTGCTCTAGTCGGGTCACCTCATCAACCGAGGCAACCGGGCTCAACAGGTCGAGGATCGTGAAAACAAAGTCATTCGGATTGCGGCGTGACAATTCACGGGTAACGCCAACTTCACCCGCGACATGCGCCTGCCACCGTCCCAGAAAATTCTCGGCCCCATATGCGGAGCCTACGTAGCGCGCGCCATCACGCGTGTCCACGATCAGGTAAATCCCACGCCAATGGCGCAGGGCCTCGGCCCAACGTCTTGGCAGCGCGCGCAGGGTCGCAGTGTCGATGACAAGCTCGCGCCAATCCGGCACAGGCGGAGACAGGTCCGGATCTGGTGTGATCGCAACGATAGGAAGCGGCGTGGTTTCGGCAAGGCGCATATACGCGCGCGCGCCCGGGTCACTGACGATCAACCGCCCGCGTAGGTCAGCGAGTTCTGTCATCGGCGTGAAGGTGAATTGCGCGCGCGAGCCGATCCCCCGCTCTACAAACCCGCGCGAAGCTGCAAATAGTGCAAAAAGCCGCTGCATGGCTGGATCGGCATCAAATTCCTCGGCGCTGCGTTCCGTCCATCCCGCCTGCTGATAAAGGCCTATAAAAGTCAGCGTGCCATCACTGCGCGTGACGAAAGACGCCATCACATCGCGCGCCTTCAAACTGGCCTCGGCTTGCTGCGAATGTGTGCTTTGATAGGTTTCGAACTCAGGCGCCTGCGCCTCGGCGAGCGCAATCAAGGCGAGCCTCTCCCGCGCATCGCCGGGCTTGTGCAGACACAGCGCGACACGCTCAGGCGCGATCGCATGCGCATTCAGAAGGGTCTGAAACTCCATGGCTCAGCCTTTCGGTGCCAGACGCCGCAGCGCGTCGCGGATCAGGGCGGGGGTGTCGGCCTCGGGCGCATGGGCCTGAGCCTCAGCGACTGCGCGCGCGGCGTCGGAGGGCGCGTAGCCGAGATTGGCCAGCGCGGACATCGCCTCGGACACGGCATTGGAGGCGGCAGGTATGGCCGGGGCTGGCGGCACGGCGGGCAGGGTTGGGGCGGGTTCCTGCCCTGCAGGCGCGGGCGTCGCCGGGGCGCTTTCCACGACGGCCATCAGCGCGGGGGCCTTGTCTTTCAGTTCATTGGCGATGCGCAGCGCCAGTTTCGGCCCGACGCCCGGCGCGCGGCGCAGGGCCGCCGCATCGCCCAGTGCAATCGCGCGCGACACGCCATCGGGCCCCAGCGCGCCGAGGATCGCCATGGACGCTTTCGCGCCCACGCCCTGCACCGAGGTCAGCACCCGGTGCCATTCTTTCTCCAGCAGCGTCGGGAAACCGAAGAGCTGCATCAGATCCTCGCGCACAACCAGGTCCGTATAGAGCGCTGCCACCTCGCCCCGCCCCGGCAGCGCCATCAGCGTGCGTTCGGAGACATGCACGATATAGCCCACGCCGCGCACATCGAGGAGCACATGATCCGCGCCGCGCATTTCAACCACGCCCGTCAGCTTGCCGATCATCGCGCGCCCCCTGCCAGCACCATGCTGCGCGCCGACTGGCTGTGAAAGGCGTGGCAGATGGCAATCGCCAGTGCATCCGCCGCGTCCGGCCCGGCGATCTCGACACCGGGAAGCTGCATGCGCACCATATGATCGACCTGCTCCTTGGCGGCCTTGCCGACGCCGACCACGGCTTTCTTGACCGCATTGGGCGCGTATTCGCCCACCTCCAGCCCCGCCTGCGCCGGCACCAGAAGCGCGATCCCGCGCGCAGAGCCGAGCTTGAGCGTCGCCACGGCGTCCTTGTTGACGAATGTCTGCTCGACCGCCGCTGTGTCGGGCGCGAAGCGCTCCATCACTTCGGTCAATTGAGCGTGCAGATCGAGCAGCCGCGCGGCCAAAGTACCATCGGGCTGCGAATGGCAGATCCCATTGGCAACATGGCGCAAGCGCGGGCCGTCCATGTCGATCACGCCCCAGCCCATGTTCCGCAGCCCCGGATCAATGCCAATCACACGCATCTTCAGCTCTTTTTATTATCGGCTCTTCTGACAGTTAGCACGAAAAGCGAACATCTGCCAAGAGCCCACGCGCCCGCGCGGAGCCATGGCTATGTCCCTATCGCATAGGGGCTTTGCAAAAACTCATTCTGCTCCTGCCGCTGATTTCACCATATGTGCGAGTTATCCGCTTATATATTTGGCGGTTTGGAAACATTACTCCGACGGAGACTGACATGACCTATTTTGCACATCACCGTAGCCAGACGGCGCTTGTGCTCGACGGGATGCATGACCTGTTGCCCAGCGCGGTCTTCGCGGCGCTCAGGTCGTGGAACGACGCGCGCATCACGCGCAACGCCCTGCATGCGTTGAGTGACCGCGAATTGTCCGATATCGGGCTTGAGCGCAGCGAAATCGACGCTGTCGCGCGGAACCATAGCTGAACCCGCGCCAGAGATAGCACTGAGACCAAAGAAAAACCGCCCGGCTTCGGGCGGTTTTGTCATCTGAGGCGCAAAAGAGAACGCTGGCGAGTCGGGTCATTCACTCCCCGCGACCGCTCACTGCGCGGACGCTTCCGCCCGTGTCACGGCGACATTGGTCACGGTAGGCAGCATTGGCGCGATCATATCTGCGATCTGTTCCGAGACCGGATCAACCGCAAGGGCCTGAGTTATGAACGACGAGTCAGGCTGGCCCTGCAGCAGAGGTTCGACCAGCTGCGCGTAATCACGCGGGCCATTCAGCGCGAGCACAAAGCTCTTCAACAGCAGCATGAACACCCCCAGCATGACAACGCTTCCCAGCACTGACGTCAGCACGCTCATGCGCCGCTGGCGGCGTGTCCGACGCAGCTTCGGGTCATTCTTGAGATGCTTCTTGACCACCTTCATGCGGCGTCTTTTGAAATCGAGTTCCTGTTCTGGCGTCATGGGTGGCCCCGCTTCCTCAGGTCGTGCAAATATGCACGCATTATCTTACGCTTCCATTTTCAAATAATTTAAAATTCAGGCAAAATTTTGACGAGTCGCGGGCCGATGCTGCCCAATTTCAGCGATGCAGCGTGAGTGTGGCCCATTCGCCGATGTCTTCACGATGCGCGAGCATGAAGCCCTCTGCCTCATAGGCGGCCAGCACCTGCGCGGCCTGTTCGACGAGAAGCCCTGACAGGATCACATGACTGCCTGCGCTTGTGACTTTCGCCATATCGGGGGCAAGCGCGATCAGCGGCCCCATCAGGATATTGGAAAAAACCAGATCATAGGGGGCAGCGGCCTGCAGGTCAGGGTGATCGAACCCCGTGGCCTCCAGACAGCGCACGCGGCCTTCGAGATCATTGGCCGCGATATTGACCGTCGCCACCTCGACCGCGACTGCGTCAATGTCACTCGCCAGCACAGGCTCGGGCCAGATCCGTGCCGCCGCCATCGCGAGCACCGCTGTCCCGCAGCCGATATCGACCACATTGCGCCCCCGAAACCCGGCCGTGTCGAGCCGGTCGAGTGCCCGCAGACAGCCCAGCGTGGTGCCGTGATGGCCCGTCCCGAAGGCCATGGAGGCTTCGATCAACAGCCCAACCCGGCCTTCAGGCAGCTTGTCGGCATCATGGCTGCCATAGACGAAGAACCGCCCCGCCTCGACGGGCGACAGGTCCCGGCGCACTTTCGCGACCCAATCGATCTCGGGCAATTCCGAGACGATGAAAGGCTGCGCGCCAAAAGCCTGCGCCATGAGCATGAGTTCGATCTCGTCGGGCTCTTCGACGAAATACCCGCCAACTTCCCAGAGGTTCGAGCCATCTTCCATCTCGAACACCCCCACGCCCGTGGGTTCGGGATCCATGTTCTCCATTGCCTCGGACAGCGCGTAAGCCGCCTCGGACGAGGTGAGTTTGGTGGTGGCGGTGAAAGTGGTCATGGGGGCGCGGCTTTCCTTGGAAAAGATCAGAGGCCGCGATACTGACCGCCCCCGGCCCGGTCAAGGGAAACCCGTAACGCCTTGCGCCCTCGGGCGGGGGCGCACGGGTGGGTGGGCGGGGTGTGACCCCGACCGAGGGCGCAAGGCGTTACGCGCCCACGCCGATCGGGCAGGTCACGCCAGTCCCCCCAATCCCGCAATAGCCTTGCGGGTTCTTGTGCAGATATTGCTGGTGATAATCTTCCGCGAAATAGAAGACAGGCGCATCAATGATCTCGGTCGTGATCGTCCCGTAGCCTGCTGCACGCAACCGCCCGGCATAGGCTGCACGACTGGAAAGCGCAGCCTCTGTCTGCGCCGAGCAGTAGCAATACACCCCTGAGCGATATTGCGTGCCCCGGTCATTGCCCTGGCGCATGCCCTGCGTCGGGTCATGGTTTTCCCAGAACACCTGCAAGAGGTCCTCATAGCTGACCTGCGCCGGGTCGAATATCAGGCGGACGACCTCATTATGGCCGGTTTTGCCGGTGCAGACTTCCTCATAGGTGGGGTTTGGCGTGAAGCCACCAGCATAGCCCACCATGCTCAGCCAGACCCCCGGCACGCGCCAGAAAATCCGCTCGACGCCCCAGAAACAGCCCATGCCGAACATCGCCTCTTCCATACCGTCGGGGACAGGAGCCTGAAGCGGGCGGTCGAATATCGTATGGGTCTGCGCGGTGCCAATCGGGGAGGCCCGACCCGGCAGGGCTTCGGCCTCGGTGATCATGCGGGTTTTGTCAGCTCCGAATCCGAACATGGCTGGGTCTCCTTTTCCTGTGCAGAGATATAGCCGCCCGCCGCCGCGTGACAACGGTTCAGTAGAAGCTCTGCGGATCAATATCCACGCTCAGGCGCAACTCGCCTTTCAGCTTGTGGGGCTTGAGCCATTGCGCAATCGCCGCCTGCAGGGGCGCGGTTTTCGGGGCCTTGACGAGAAGCCGGACGCGGTGACGGCCCCGGATGCGCGCAATCGGCGCAGGCGCAGGTCCGAAAACCTGCGCGCCCACCGCCCGCAAAGGCTGATCCGCGCGCGCGAGTTCCGCGCCCAAGGCAAAAGCAGGCTCCAGCGCCGGGGCGGAAATCACGATCCCCGCCAGCCGCCCGAAGGGCGGCATGCCAAGGGCGATGCGTTGGGCGGCCTCGCTCTGCCAGAAGGCTTCTTCCTGCCCCGAGAGGATCGCGCGAATGACCGGATGCTCGGGCTGGCTGGTCTGGACCAGCGCGACGCCCGGCTTCTCTGCGCGCCCGGCCCGGCCCGAAACCTGCCGCACAAGTTGAAACACCCGCTCCGCTGCGCGCAGGTCGGAGCCCGAGAGCCCGAGATCCGCGTCGATCACCCCCACCAGCGTCAGCGCCGGGAAATTATGCCCCTTGGCGACGATCTGCGTGCCGATGATGATATCGGCCTCACCGCCTGCAATCGCGCCAATCTGCGCCTTGAGCGCGCGCGCCGAACCGAACAGGTCCGAGGACAGCACCGCCACCCGCGCCTCCGGCCAGAGCGCGCGGGCCTCTTCCTCCAGCCGCTCGACACCGGGGCCGACAGGGGCCAGCCGGTCCTCGGCCCCGCAGGCCGGACAGGTCAGCGGGATCGGTTTCGACGCCCCGCATTGGTGGCAAACGAGCCGCTTGAGGAAACGGTGCTCCACCATCCGCGCGTCGCAATCATCGCAGCCGATCTGATGGCCGCAGGCGCGACAGACCGTCAGCGGCGCATAGCCGCGCCGGTTCAGGAACAACAGCGCCTGCTCGCCCGCCGCCACCCGCGCTGTCACCGCGCGTTGCAGCGTGGGCGAAATCCAGCGGTTCGAGGGCAGGTCTTCCGCGCGCAGGTCAATCGCGCGCATCTCGGGCAAGGTATTCACACCAAACCGCGCCGCCAGATCGAGCCGCGCATATTTGCCATTCTCGGCATTCACCCAGGTTTCAAGCGAGGGCGTGGCCGAGGCGAGCACGATCTGCGCCCCCGCCATCGCCGCGCGCAGCACCGCCATATCGCGCGCGTTATAGAGCACGCCCTCTTCCTGCTTGTAGGAACTGTCATGTTCCTCATCGACCACGATCAGCCCCAGATCGCGGAAGGGCAGGAACAGCGCCGATCGCGCGCCGACGACTAGCTGCGCGCCGCCCTGGCCCACCATATGCCAGCACCGCCGCCGCTCACTCAGCGTGACGCCCGAATGCCATTCAGCAGGTCGCGCGCCGAAACGGGCCTCGACGCGGGTCAGGAATTCGGCGCTGAGCGCGATTTCGGGCAAGAGGACCAGCGCCTGCCGCCCCTGCGCCAGACAGGCCGCGACAGCTTCGAGATAGACCTCGGTCTTGCCCGAACCCGTCACCCCGCGCAGAAGCGTCGTGCCATAGCCGCCCCGGCGCAACCCGTCGCAAAGCGCCTGCGCCGCCCCTGCCTGATCTTTAGTCAGGTCAGGGCCGGGCCGGGCGGGGTCGAGGCGCGGATAGGGCTGGTCGCGCGGGGCAAGACGCTCGATCAACGCGCCCGCTTGCACCAGCCCCCGCACGACGCTTGCACTGACGCCTGCGGCCTGCGCGACCTCGCCGGGCGTGAGCCCCGCGCCGCCGAAATCGGCGAAGACCGCCAGCGCCTTCTCCCGCGCCTCGGTCATGCGCGCGGGCAAATCGTCGCCGGGATAGAGCAGTTTGCGCGTGGCCACCCCCTGCCCCAGATCCGGCACCCGCGTCGCCAGTCGCAGCATCGCGGGCAAGGGCGTGAGCGTGTATTCGGCCACGCGGGCCAGAAAATCGCGCAGCTCCGCGCGCATCGGCGCGGCGTCGAGCACCCGGCCCACGCGGCGCAGCTTTTCGCGCGGAAATGTGCCCTCGGCCGCGCCCCAGATCACCCCCACCACGCGGCGCGGCCCCAGCGGGACCTCGACAAACGCGCCCAGCCACGCGCCGCCTTCGGGCGCAAGATAGTCGAGCACGCGGCCCAGAGGCTCGGCGGTCAGCACGCCGCAGGGCTGGCCTGCGTCGAAGAATTCGGGCGTGTCACTGAGGGGCATGGGCAAAAGGGGTTCCGGCGCGGCGCGCGTTCAGGTATGACGCGCGTAAACTCTGTCTGCAACCCGAAGGGAATGAGCGATGAAATTCTTTGTAGATTCCGCCGATGTTAGCGCAATCAAGGAGCTGAACGAGCTGGGCATGGTCGATGGCGTGACCACGAACCCCTCGCTGATCCTGAAATCAGGCCGCGATATCATCGAGGTCACGCGTGAAATCTGCGAGACAGTCGAAGGCCCTGTCTCCGCCGAAGTCGTGGCGCTGGAGGCCGATGCCATGATCGCCGAAGGGCGCAAACTGGCGGAAATCGCGCCGAATATCACGGTCAAGCTGCCGCTGACCTGGGACGGGCTGAAAGCCTGCAAGGTGCTCTCGGGCGAAGGCAAGATGGTCAATGTGACGCTGTGTTTCTCGGCAAATCAGGCGCTGCTGGCAGCGAAAGCGGGCGCGACCTTCATCTCGCCCTTCCTCGGGCGCCTGGACGATATCGCGCTCGACGGGGTCGAGCTGATCGAGGATATCCGCACGATCTACGACAATTACGGGTTCGAGACGCAGATCCTCGCAGCCTCGATCCGGTCGGTGAACCATGTGCTCGACGTCGCGCGCATCGGGGCGGATGTGATGACAGCCCCGCCCGAAGTGATCCGCAAACTGGCCTCGCATCCGCTGACCGATGCGGGACTGGCACAATTCATGAAGGATTGGGAAAAAACAGGTCAAAAAATCCTGTGAGCTTTGCTATAGTCTGGCGAACAGTTAAAAAACGAGCAGAAAACGGACAGGCCAAGACATGACAGCAACCACGCCACGGCCCGATGCAGGTGCCGAAGTCCGGGCCCGCATCATCGCGGACCCGACGCTGATCCTCGACGACAAGGATGTGATGCGCACGCTGGTGGCCGCCAGCGAGCGCGGCATGGGCGATAATATCGTCGATATGCGCGGTCTCGCGATGGAGCGGCTGGAAGCCCGCCTCGCCCGGCTGGAGGAAACCCACCGCGCCGTGATCGCGGCGGCCTATGAGAATCTGTCGGGGACGAACCAGATCCACCGTGCGATCCTGCGCATGCTCGACCCGGAGCAATTCGAGGATTTCCTGCATACGCTGGGCAGTGACGTGGCGCATGTGCTCAATGTCGATGCGATCAAGCTGGTGCTGGAAAGCCCCGATGCGGGGCCTGATCCGGCGCTGGAGCGGATCTCGGATGTGGTCTGCGTGGTGCGCCCCGGTTTCATCGAGACCTATATGAGCAATGAGCGCGGCCCGACCACGCGGCAAGTGGTACTGCGTCAGGCGATCCCGCAGACGGAGATCCTCTATGGGGCCAAGACCCCGGATCTGCGCTCGGAGGCCTGCATGAAGCTCGATCTGGGGCAACACCGGATGGGGGGCATGCTGGTCATGGCCTCGGACAATCCGCATATGTTCAAGGCCGGTCAGGGCACCGATCTTCTGTCCTTCTTTGCAGGCATTTTCGAGCGGTCGATGCGGCGCTGGCTGGCGTGAGCCGGGCGCTGCCAAGCCCGCAGCTGCGCGACGCGCTGGCCGCGTGGCTGGGCGGGATGCGCGCGCTTGATGGCGCGTCCGAGCATACGATTTCGGCCTATGCGCAGGATTTGAGCGGCTTTCTGGGCTTCATCGCGGGCCATCATGGTGGCGCGGGGGGGCTGCGGCAGATCGGGCAGGTGACGCAATCGGACCTGCGCGCATGGATGACGTCGGAGCGCGCCTCGGGTCTGGGCAGTCGCAGCCTCGCGCGCAAACTCTCGGCGCTGAAGAGCTTCGCGCGCTGGCTCGCCGAGCGTGAGGGGTTTGACATCTCGCCGATTCTGGCTGCGCGCGCGCCGAAATACAGCCGCAACCTGCCCCGCCCCCTGAGCGTCGAAGCCGCGCGCGACGTGATCGCGCTGACACCCCTGCAGAGCCGCGCGGACTGGACCGGGGCACGCGATGCGGCGGTGATCACGCTGCTTTATGGCTGCGGGTTGCGGGTGTCCGAGGCCTTGGGGCTGACCGGGCGCGACCTGCCCCTGCGTGACAGCCTGCGCATTCACGGCAAGGGCGGGCGCGAGCGGCTGGTGCCGGTCCTGCCAGCGGCGCGCGACAGTGTTGCCGCGTATATTCGCGCCTGCCCGCATCCGATGGAACCTGACGCGCCGATCTTTCGCGGCGCACGCGGTGGGGCGCTCAGCCGCCGCCATGTTGCCAAGGTGATGGAGGCCACACGGCTGCAACTCGGCTTGCCCGCCACCGCGACCCCGCATGCGCTGCGCCATTCCTTCGCCACGCATCTTCTGGCCGCAGGCGGCGATCTGCGCGCGATTCAGGAGCTTCTGGGCCATGCCTCGCTGCAATCAACGCAGGTCTACACGGCTGTCGACACGACGCGGTTGATGGAGATCTATGCCGCCGCACATCCGCGCGCCGCTGAGTGATTGCATCCCGCGCCGCGCTCTGCCAAAGACGCGCGGCACATCCTTGAGAGGCCCGATGACCGCAAGCTGGAAAGCCTATCTCGTCCATCTCTTCACCGCGACAGGGGCGGTGTTTGCCATGCTCGCGCTGCTGGCCGCCGCGACAGGCGACTGGGCGCTGATGTTCCTGTGGCTCGTCGTGGCCTTCGTCGTGGACGGGATCGACGGCCCGCTGGCGCGGCGCTACCACGTCAAGGAACACGCGAGGACCATCGACGGGGTGCTGCTGGATCTGATCATCGACTATCTGACCTATGTCTTCATCCCGGCCTTCGCGCTGTTTCAATCCGGCCTCTTGCCCGGCTGGACCGGCTGGATCGCGATCATCGTGATCACTTTCACCTCGGTCCTGTATTTCGCAGACAGTCGGATGAAGACCAGCGACAATTCCTTTCAGGGCTTCCCGGCCTGCTGGAACATGGCGGCTGTCGTGATCTTCGCGACACGCCCGGATTTCTGGGTCATCCTCGGGATCGTGGGTTTTCTGGCAGTGGCGATGTTCACGCCGCTGAAATTCATCCATCCCGTGCGCACGGAGCGCTGGCGGTTGCTGTCACTGCCGGTGGCGCTGGTCTGGACGGCGCTGGCGGGCTGGGCGGCCTGGACGAATTTCGACCAGCCCATGGCTGTCACGGCGGGGCTGATCGTGACGAGCCTCTATCTGGTGGGCGTGGGCATCGCGCAGCAGATCTGGCCTGCGCGGGGCTGAGCGGGAGGTCCTTTCGCACTTGCACAAGCCCCGGCCCCGGACTTATGGTCAGGCCCAAGTCATGAAGGAGAGCACGCGCATGCAGATCACGACAGTTGGGGTCGTCGGCGCAGGCCAGATGGGAAACGGGATCGCGCATGTTTTCGCGCTCTCGGGCTATGACGTGCTGCTCACGGATGTCTCGCAGGACGCGCTCGACCGCGCGCTTTCGCTGATCGACCGCAATATCGAGCGCCAGGTCAC
>PXDM01000075.1 GCA_003565055.1 Paracoccaceae bacterium | reverse complement strand
GACGCGCTGAATGATTTTCTGCCCGGCAAGCAGTTGCAAAAGCTGATGGAAGAGCGCCGGATCGAGATCGCGCCGCTGGCCTTCATGCGCGGGCGGACGCTGTCCAATGCCTTCATCGTGCTCGATGAGGCACAGAATGCGACCGAGATGCAGATGAAGATGTTCCTCACCCGTCTGGGCGAAGGCTCGCGCATGGTGATCACCGGCGACCGCAGCCAGGTCGACCTACCGCGCGGGGTGCAATCGGGTCTGCGCGCGGCGGAGCGGATTCTGGAGGGGGGGGATGGCATCAGCTTCAGCTATTTCACCTCGGCAGATGTGGTGCGTCACGCGCTGGTTGCACGGATCATTCAGGCCTATGAGCGCGACGAGGAACAGAGTGGCTGACACGCCGCTGGTCGATCTGGTGATCGAGGATGCGCGCTGGGACGAAGACGCGCTGGCGGCTCTGTGCGAGCGGGCAGCGCGGGCGTCGCTTGTGCATCTTGGCCATGACCCACGCGGATTCGAGATCGCGCTGCTGGCCTGCGATGATGCGCGAATCGCCGCGCTGAATGCGGAGTTTCGCGGCAAGCCTGCGGCAACAAATGTGCTCAGTTGGCCGACATGGGATCTGAGCGCCGAGGAGGATGGCGAAGCGCCCGAGCCACCCGAGACCGGGACGGCGGATGCGCCGGAGCCGCTGGGCGACATTGCGCTGGCCTATGAGACCTGCGCGCGCGAGGCCATCGAACAGGGCAAGAGCCTTGAGGCGCATCTGACCCATCTGGTTGTCCATTCGACGCTGCATTTACTTGGTTTTGACCATATCCGTGATAAAGATGCCGCTCTGATGGAAAAAACCGAAACCGAGATACTTGCGCAACTCGGGGTGGCGGACCCATATGCAACCGGGGCGGACATGCCTCTGTAACATCGGAAAGGACCCATGGGCGACACGACAGACGGATCTAGGGCAGCGCAGCGCGCGCTGGAGGATCCAAAAGAGACGGACTCACGCGGCCTGTTTGGCCGATTGTTCGATGCCCTGAGCCCTGATGACGAGGACGCGTCCGCCAAGGCCGACGCGCTGGGCCAGACCCTGCCCGGGCTGGCCAATCTGCAGCGCCTGCGGGTCTCGGATGTGGCCATCCCCAAAGCCGAGATCATCGCCGTCGAGCAATCGCTTGACCTCAAGGCGATTGTCGCGGCTTTCCGCAGTTCCGGCTATTCGCGTATTCCCGTCTATGACGAAACCCTCGACAAGCCGCTGGGGCTGTTGCTCCTGAAGGATCTGGCGCTGCGCTATGGGTTCAACGGTCATCATGCGATTGATCTGGAAGCCCTTTTGCGCCCGATCCTCTATGTGCCGCCGTCAATGCCGCTCTCGGTTCTGTTGCGCAAGATGCAGGCAGAGCGGACGCATTTCGCGCTGGTGATCGACGAATATGGCGGCGTGGACGGGCTGGTGACGATCGAGGATCTGCTCGAACAGGTCGTGGGTGAGATCGAGGACGAGCACGACACGGAAGAAGATGCCGAGATCGTGCAGGAAGGCCCGTCGAGCCTGCTCGTCGATGCCCGCACAGCGCTCGACACGCTTGAGGCCGAGCTTGGCTTTGCGCTGACCAGCGAAGAGGATGAAGAGGAAATCGAAACCCTCGGCGGGTTGATTTTCGTCCTCGCCGGTCGTGTGCCGGTGCGCGGCGAGGTGATCGCGCATCCGTCAGGTCTGGAATTCGAGGTGATCGAGGCCGAATTGCGCCGCATCAAACGCCTGCGCGTCCATATCCCCCAAGCGCTGCGCGACGCGGCGCAGTAAGTCCGGCATGCGCGCGCCCGTCTCGTCCCTCTGGCGCGCGCGCCTGCAACGCTTCGCAGGCTACAGCGCTCTGGGGGCGCTGGTTGCGACAGGTCAGGCACCCTTGGGCTGGTGGCCCCTCTCCATCGCCGCGCTTGCGCTGCTGTTCCATATCCTGCCGCTGGACGCCCGCCCCCGCGCGCTGGCCGCGCGGCTCTGGCTGGCGGGATTGGGCTATTTCGCAGCCGCGCTGTTCTGGATCGTCGAGCCGTTTTTCGTCGAGCCAGAGGTGCATGGCTGGATGGCCCCCTTCGCGCTGATGCTGATGGCAGGCGGCATGGCGCTCTTCTGGGGCGGCGCGGGGCTCTTGGGCGGCTGGCTCGCGCAGGGGCGTGCGCGGCTCATCGCGCTGGCAGCCGCGCTGGTCGCGCTGGAATTGCTGCGCGGCTGGGTGTTTACAGGCTTTCCCTGGGCGATGCTGGGCCATGGACTGATCGGCACACCGCTGATGCAACTCGCCGCGATCATCGGCACGGGGGGGCTGTCGCTTCTCGTCACCGGGGCCGCGCTGGGGCCAGTCATGGCCCGCGCATGGCCGGGGCGCGCGCTGGGGACCGCCATCGCGGGCGCTGTGCTGGCAGGGGGCTGGTTCTGGGGTGCTGCGCAGACGGAACTTCCCCCGGACCGCGACGCGACCATCCGGCTCGCGCAGCCCAACGCGCCGCAAGACGAGAAATGGCTGCCCGAGAACACATTTCTGTTCTTCAACCGGCTGCTGGACCAGACGGCTTTTCCGACCGAGCCCCCGCCCGATCTGATCCTATGGCCTGAAACTGCTGTGCCGTTCCTGCTGGAATATGCGGATGACGGGCTGGAGATCATGGCCGAAACCGCCGCGCTGCATGGTCCTGACACGCGCATCGGCTTTGGCGTGCAGCGGCTGGAGGATGAGCGGTTTTTCAACAGTCTCGCGATCCTGACCACGGCGGGCCAAATCACACATATCTATGACAAGCATCATCTGGTGCCCTTCGGCGAATATATCCCGCTTGCAGAGTGGCTGATGGGCACGCCCATCGGCTGGCTGGCGGGGCGCGCGCTGCAAGGCTATACGCCCGGCCCCGGCCCTGCGCTTCTCGACCTCGGGCCGCTGGGCGTGGCGCTGCCACTGATCTGCTACGAATCAATTTTCCCGCGCCATCTGCGCACCGAGACCCGCGCCGACTGGATCCTGCAGATCACCAATGATGCGTGGTTTGGCGAGTTGACCGGCCCGTTCCAGCATCTCGCGCAAGCCCGGCTGCGCGCGGTCGAGCAAGGGCTGCCGGTGCTGCGGGTCGCCAATACGGGCGTCTCGGCCTTCATCGACGCGCGCGGGGGGATCGCGGCAGAGCTGGGCTTGGGCGTCCCGGGCTTTATCGACGGCCCCCTGCCCGGCACGCTGCCGCCGACGCTCTACAGCCGATTTGGGGACGCACCGATCTGGGGCTTGCTGGCGCTGATCCTCGCCGGGGCAAGCTATCCGGCGCTGATCCGCTCGAGGATCAAGGGCCGCTCCGAGGGCGCATCGCCCAAGTGACAGGCCGCGAGAAAGGCCGCTTCGGCCTGCGCGGCTGCGGCCTCATCAGCGGCATGGATCACCGCCAGCGGATCGCCGGGCGCGACCTGCGTGCCCTCAGCCACGATCTGCGCGATGCCGACGCGGGCGTCGATCTGGTCCGTGGGCTGCCTGCGCCCGCCACCGAGTTCGATCACCGCAAGCCCGATCTCGCGCGCCTTGTAGCCTGCGACATGGCCCGCGCGCGGGGCGGCGACGGCGCGGATGACCGGGGCCTGTGGCAGATAGGCGTCCGGGCGTTCCATGAAGTCGGCAGGCCCGCCCAAGGCGCGCACCATCTGCCCGAAACGTTCGGCCGCGCGGCCTGAGGTGAAAGCGTCCTCCATCGCCATGCGCGCCGCATCCAGATCCGACGCCAGCCCTGCCAAGAGCAGCGCTTCCGCGCCGAGCGCGCAGGTCACCTCCCAAAGCTGCGGGAAGGATGCGCGCCCGGTCAGGAAATCCACGGCCACGCTGACCTCCAGCGCATTGCCCGCCGCAGGCGCCAGTGGCGCG
>PXDM01000356.1 GCA_003565055.1 Paracoccaceae bacterium | reverse complement strand
CTGCGCGGGCAGACGGATTTCCTGCGCCCTTATGACCTGATCGAGCGCTGCCTGACCCGCCATGACGGTCGCCGCCGCCTGATCGCGCGACTGGGCGCGGAGGCCGAGGACGGGATCGACGCCTTCCTCGCGCAGGCGCTGGCCTATGAGCCGCTCGAAACCCCCAGCCTGACGGGATTTCTGGCCTGGTTGGAGCATGGCGATGTGCAGATTAAGCGCGAATTGGGGGCCGCGGCTGGGCGGCTGCGGGTGATGACCGTGCATGGCGCGAAGGGGCTGGAAGCGCCTGTGGTGATCCTGCCCGACACAGCGGATCGGGCCGCGCGCGAAAGCGGGCAGATGCTTGAGATGGGCGTGACCGCGCTCTGGCGCAGTGCGCGCGCCGAGATGCCCGCGCCAGTCGCCGAACGCGCGGAGGCGCAGGCCGCGCTGCGCGCCGAGGAAGATGCACGCCTGCTCTATGTCGCGATGACGCGGGCGGAGCATTGGCTGATAATCGCGGGCGCGGGCAAGACCGACCAGCCGGAAGGGTGGTATCGCCGCATGGCCGACGGGCTGTCGCATCTGGGCGCAGTGGATTGCGAGATGCCGACCGGGCCGGGGCTGCGCTACCAGCATCTCGACTGGCCCGAAGCCGTCGCGCCCCCGGAAACAACGCCCACGACTCCGGCTGGGCTGCCCGCGATGCTGTGGCACCCTGCGCCGCCCGCGCCCGCGTCGCCCGCTGTCCTGTCGCCCTCGAGCCTCGGCGGGGCCAAGGCTCTGCCGGGCGAGTCGGGCCTTTCGGGCGAGGCCGCGACCCTGCGCGGCGCGCAACTGCATCTGTTGCTCGAGCATCTGCCGCTTTGGCCGCAGGTGGATTGGTCAGAGCGCGCGCAAGCACTTCTGGCGGGGATGGAGGAGGGCGCCCCGGCAGATCTCGAGACGCTTCTGGAGGAAGCCGCCGGAGTGATTTCAGCGCCGGAACTCGCACCCTTGTTCGCACCGGGCACGCTGGCGGAAGTCGAGATCTCTGCGACACTGGCCGGTCGCCCGCTTTTTGGGGTGATCGACCGGCTGGTGGTCTCGCCTGCCCATGTGTTGGCCGTGGATTACAAATCCAACCGCGTGATCCCGCCGTGTGCGGAGGAAACGCCAGAGGGGCTTTTGCGTCAGATGGGAGCCTATCGCGCGGCGCTTGCGCAGGTTTTTCCCGACCGCGAGATCGAGGTCGCGCTGCTCTGGACCGCTCGCGCGCAACTGATGCGTCTGCCCGCGTCGCTGGTCGATGCGGCGCTGTCGCGGGCAGAGCTTGAATCCGGCGCGGGCGCGGCATAGGTAGGGCGCAGTTGTCACCGAAATTGGAGGGGCCGATGCCCACAGTCGCAGTCACCGATGCCACATTCGACGCCGAAGTGCGCCAGTCCGACATCCCCGTTGTTGTCGATTTCTGGGCCGAATGGTGTGGTCCCTGCAAGCAGATCGGCCCGGCTCTGGAAGAGCTGTCGGCCGAATTTGAGGGCCGCGTGAAAATCGCCAAGGTCAATGTGGACGAAAACCCGGACACGGCAGCCTCGATGGGCATCCGCGGCATTCCGGCGCTGTTCATGTTCAAGGATGGGCAGGTCGTGTCGAACAAGGTCGGCGCAGCACCCAAATCCGCGCTTCAAAGCTGGATCAGCGAAAGCGTCTGAGCGCGCTGTTCCGCCGGGGCGTGAGATGCGCCTCCGGCGGGAGTATTTCCGGCAAGAAAATGAGGCTGCGATGAGTGATTTTCCGGGCTGGCACGGCACGACAATTCTGGCGGTCCGGCGTGGCGGGGAGGTCGTCGTGGCCGGGGATGGTCAAGTGTCGCTGGGCCAGACCGTGATCAAGGGCTCGGCGCGCAAGGTGCGCCGGCTCTCGCCCGGCGGCCATGAGGTCGTGGCAGGGTTTGCCGGCTCGACAGCGGATGCTTTCACGCTCCTGGAGCGGCTGGAGGCGAAGCTGGAAGCGACGCCGGGCCAGCTTGCCCGCGCCTCGGTCGAACTAGCGAAGGACTGGCGCACGGATAAGTATCTGCAAAAGCTGGAAGCGATGCTGATCGTCACCGACGGGCGCGATCTGTTCGTGATCACGGGCGCAGGCGATGTGCTGGAGCCAGAGCATGACGCAGCGGCGATCGGATCGGGCGGAAATTATGCCCTGGCGGCCGCGCGCGGTTTGATGGCGACGGAGTTTTCGGCGGAAGAGGTGGCGCGGCAGGCGATGGCGATTGCGGCGGATATCTGCGTCTATACGAATGGAAATCTGACTGTGGAGAAGATCAGCGCTTGATTTGTGCCTCCATCCAGGTCCGCAGCACAGCGTTCATGCGGGTCTGATAGCCGGGGCCTTGGGACTTGAAGAAGTCCAGCACATCAGGATCGACGCGCAGCGAGATTGCCTTCTTTGGCTCCGGCGTGACGAGTTCGGCGCGGGTCCAGTCAACGGGGAATTCCTGTTCGCCTTCGTAATCGCCCTGTGCGCGAAGTGCGTCCCAGTCAGTTTGAGACTTCATCTGGCGGATCTCGTCGAGCGTGTAGGTCTTGATATCGTTCTCGCTCATCAGTGCGGGCCTTTCGGGCGGAAATGATACGGATCACATCTTCACGCAGTGTGAAAATGACAGCGATGACCTGATCGGATAGAGTGCCAACGGCGATCCATCGAGGCTCGATCTCGCTGCGTGCAGGAAGGATCAGATGTTCGGCGTTGAATATTTCTGCAGCGTCAACGAAGTCAATTTTGTGCTTCTCTAGATTTGACTGGCGTTTGGTTTCGTCCCATTCGAAAAATAGGTGTTCCATCAGGTATCCTTGAATTTAATGCCCACGCGGGCTTGATGTCACATGGCGACCTCTCTTTCGTGTTTCGTGTTTCATGTTTGGCAGTGACGCGCGATGTTTTGTATATACACAATGATTATACAAATTGCAACCCCCTTCAATTCCGCCCCCCAAGCCTCTATCTCTGCGGCAACACAAGAAGGGATGCCCCATGACCGACCTCACCCCGCGCGAGATTGTCAGTGAACTCGACCGTTTCATCATCGGCCAGAAGGACGCCAAGCGCGCAGTCGCGGTCGCGTTGCGCAATCGGTGGCGGCGCAAGCAATTGCCGCCTGAATTGCAGGAAGAGGTCTATCCCAAGAATATCCTAATGATCGGCCCCACAGGCGTCGGCAAAACCGAGATCAGCCGTCGGCTTGCGAAGCTCGCGCGTGCGCCGTTTCTGAAGGTCGAGGCCACGAAATTCACCGAAGTGGGCTATGTGGGCCGCGATGTGGAGCAGATCATCCGCGATCTGGTGGACAGCGCGATCCTGATGACCCGCGCGCAGATGCGTGAGGACGTCAAGGGGCGCGCAGAATCGGCCGCCGAGGATCGGGTGATTGCGGCGCTGGCGGGCGAGGGGGCGCGCGAGGGCACGCGCGAGATGTTCCGGCGCAAATTGCACGCGGGCGAGCTGGACGACACGGTGATCGAGATTGAGGTGACCGACAGCTCGAATCCGATGGGGGGCATGTTTGATCTGCCTGGACAGCCCGGCGGGCAGATGATGAATCTCGGCGAGTTGTTTGGCAAGGCGCTGGGCGGGCGCACCACGCGCAAGAAAGTAACAGTGGCCGAAAGCCATGAGCTTCTGGTGGCGGAAGAAGCCGACAAGCTGCTGGATGATGAGGCCGTGAAGGCTGCGGCGCTTGAGGCAGTCGAGCAGAACGGGATCGTGTTTCTCGATGAAATCGACAAGGTTTGCGCGCGCTCGGAGATGCGCGGCGGCGATGTCAGCCGCGAAGGCGTGCAGCGCGACCTGCTGCCGCTGATCGAGGGCACGACCGTCAGCACCAAGCATGGGCCGGTGAAGACAGATCATATCCTGTTCATCGCCTCCGGCGCGTTCCATATCGCCAAGCCCTCGGATTTGTTGCCGGAATTGCAAGGGCGCCTGCCGATCCGGGTCGAGCTGCGCGCGCTCACCGAGGGCGATTTCGTGCGCATCCTGACCGAGACGGACAACGCGCTCACGCGGCAATATTCGGCGCTGATGGCCACCGAAGAGGTCACAGTCAGCTTCACCGAGGACGGGATCGCGGCGCTGGCGAAAATCGCGGCGGATGTGAACCAGTCGGTCGAAAATATCGGCGCGCGCAGGCTCTATACCGTGATGGAGCGCGTGTTCGAGGAGCTGTCCTTTCACGCGCCCGACCGTGCCGGTCAGGAGATTCGGGTCGATGCGGGCTTCGTCGAAACCAATCTCGGCGATCTGGCCCGTTCGGCGGATCTCAGCCGCTATGTCCTGTGAGCCTGACACTGGACGCGCGCCCATCTTTTCCTATATAACTAGTCAGGAATAGGGCGCTCGGAGGGCACAGGATGAACACGGGACAGAATGAAGGCGATCTGCTGATCAAGCCGTCAAGCACGGATCACCCGCTTTACGAGCCATTGGTCGAAGCCTGCAAGACTGTCTATGACCCTGAAATCCCGGTGAATATTTTCGACCTCGGCCTGATCTACACGATTACTGTCTCCGACGCCGGGGAAGTGGACGTCATCATGACCCTCACGGCGCCCGGCTGCCCCGTGGCAGGCGAAATGCCCGGCTGGGTCGCAGATGCCATGAGTGCCGTGCCCGGTGTGCAGTCGGTCGAGGTTGAGATGACCTTCGACCCGCAATGGGGCATGGACATGATGTCGGACGAAGCGCGGTTGGAATTGGGGTTCATGTGATGGATGCTGCGCTGTCGGAGCGCGACAAGATGCTGGCCGGGGCGCCCTATGACCCCGCCGATGCTGAACTGGTCGCGATCCGCAAACATGCGCAGGGGCTGATGCGCGCCTATAATCAGACGATTGTCGGCGATGCCGCGCGGGCCGATTTGCTGCTCGCCCTGCTGGGCACCTGGAACGGGGCCGTGATCCGTGCGCCGTTTCATGTCGATTACGGCCAGAATATCCACTTCGAGCCCGGCTGTTTCGTGAATTTTAACTGCGTGATCCTCGATGTCTGTGAGGTGCGCATCGGGGCGCGCACGCAGGTCGGGCCGAATGTGCAGATTCTGACGGCGGACCATCCGCGTGATCCGCAAGCACGCGCGCGCGGCGAGGAATGGGGCCGCCCCATCACGATTGGCGCGGATGTCTGGATCGGTGGCGGCGCGATTCTGCTGCCGGGTGTTTCCATCGGGGATGGCGCCATCATTGCCGCCGGGGCCGTCGTGACGCGCGATGTGGCGGCAGGTGCGACCGTGGCGGGCAACCCGGCCCGTGTGCTGCGCAAGGATGAAGGATAGAGATATGTTTGCGATTCCGGGAAAATCACCCGTGACTCTGACCCCGGCCGCCGTGCGCCAAATCCGGCGGCTGATGGAGCGCGAAGGGGCATCGGGCCTGCGCGTGGGCGTCAAGAAAGGCGGCTGCGCGGGGATGGAATACACGATGGAGACCGCGCAGGACGTCAAGGATCATGAGGAAGTGGTCGAACAGGATGGCGCGCGGGTGATCATCGCACCCATGGCGCAGATGTTCCTGTTTGGCACAGAGATCGACTATGAAACCGGGCTGATCGAGAGCGCCTTCAAGTTTCGCAATCCCAATGTCACCGATGCCTGCGGCTGCGGCGAATCGATCAAGTTCGATGATGTTGAAACCCTGACCGCGCGCATGAACAAGGCCCGTGCGGGCGGCTGATTGCATCGCGCGCGCGCTGCGCGTATCCCTTGGGAAACTGGAAGGGATGCGATCATGACCAAAGCCTGCAAACTCGCTGCTGGAAACTGGAAGATGAACGGGCTGCGCGCCGATCTTGCTGAGGCGCGCGCGTTGGCCTCTGGTCTTGCGTCACCCAGTTGCGGAGTGCTCCTCTGTCCGCCTGCGACGCTGATCTCAGCCATGGCTGAGTCGCTGGCGGGCAGTGTCGTCATGGTCGGCGGTCAGGATTGCGCTGCACAGGCGTCGGGGGCGCATACGGGCGATATTTCGGCGCAGATGCTGGCCGATAGCGGGGCGCGGCATGTGATCCTCGGGCATTCCGAACGGCGCGCGGATCACGGTGAGAGCTCGGAACTGGTCGCGGCCAAGGCGCAGGCAGCGCATGATGCGGGACTGGTCGCGATCATTTGCCTGGGCGAGACCGAGGCCGAGCGCGACGCGGGGCAGACCCTCGACGTGGTGCTGGGCCAATTGGCCGCGTCACTGCCGCAAGGGGCGGTTGCGGCCAATACCGTCATCGCCTATGAGCCGGTTTGGGCCATCGGGACCGGACGCACGCCGACCCTCGCGCAGATCGCCGAAGTCCACGATGCCCTGCGCGCGAAACTTCCGGATGCGGCGATTTCACTGCTCTATGGCGGCTCGGTCAAGCCGGGCAATGCGGCCGAGATTTTCGCGATTGCGAATGTGGACGGCGCGCTTGTCGGGGGCGCTTCGTTGAAAGCGGCGGATTTCGGGGCGATCATCGCGGCCTTAGACGCGGCCTAGACCCGGTATCGCAGTGTCGGGGTGACGATGGCGGCAAAAACGACGCCAGCGATAAATCCACCCAGATGGGCTTCCCACGCCAATAGCCCCGACAGTGCAACCCAAAGGATCACATTCAGCAGCAGCAACCCCAGAAGCGAGCGCCAGAGAGGGCGCATGGCGCTGTTGAGATGATGACGCATTTGCCATTCCCAGAACTTCCAGGCGCCGATCAATCCGAAAACAGCGCCTGACGCGCCGATCATCGGGGCCTCGGAACCTGAGAGCAGCGCAAAGCCGATCCCCCCGCCAATGGCCGAAAGCGCATAGAGCAACAGAAACCCACGCTCGCCGATCCGCGCGACAACAATGCCCCCAAGGGCCAAAGTCGCCACCATATTGCCGATCAGGTGCAGGAAGCCGCCATGCAGGAATGCATGGGACAAGAACATGGTCACGTTCTGAAACGGAAAAATCGGCTCCCATCCTGAGAGCAGCCCCGTCCAGAATGCGCCGACAATCAGGGCCTGTTGCCGTGCATTCGCAGCGGCGATCCCGCTCGCTTCGAGCACGGTCAGAAACACTTCCGGCAGACAGGTGATCCCGACCAGTAGGATAACGGCCCGCGCATTTGCGCGTGTGGGCAGGCTGATATGTTCCGGACCCATTCGGCTGGCCTTCAAGCTTTCATCTAGATGGAACATTATGCGTCCTGCCACACCCTGCCTGTTCACATGACTTGGATCAACAAGCGCGACTCAGTAACCGGTGCTGTACCAAAGCGTCCGCAAGGTTCTGGCGACCAGTTTCAGATCTGTCGTAAAAGACAATTCCCGCGCGTAGTCCATGTCGAGTTCCGCGCGCCGTTGGAAATGCGCGTCGTTCCGTTCAGACACTTGCCAGTAACCTGAGATGCCGGGCCGGAGCGATGTGTAAACTGGAAGCGCCGGGCCATAAAGATACTGTTGTTCCGGCAGCATCGGGCGCGGCCCCAGAAAGCTCATATGGCCAAGCAGCACATTGAACAACTGCGGCAATTCGTCGATGGATGTCCGGCGCAGATACTGCCCGAATGTCGTGATCCGCGGGTCTTGCTTCAGTTTCTGGGTCGTTTCCCATTCCAGACGCATATCAGGGTGCATCGCGAGGATTTTTTCCAGAACAGCATCTGCATCCGGGTGCATGGTCCGGAATTTCCAGAGTTTGAAGCTACGCCCACCGCGTCCGACCCGCTGTTGCGTGTAAAACGGATTATGGCCCTGCACCATCAGTATAATCGTCACGATGATGATGAGGGGCAGGACGATCGGAGCAACCAGTGCCAGCAGTGCCAGATCGAACACCCGCTTGCCGAAGGACCGGTAGACACCGGGTCGCGCCGCATATGTCGCAGCGCGCTCGGCAGGGCCGAGACCGAGGTCTGAGCCTGATTTTCCGTTATAAAGTAACCTTGTACCCATGAACCAACCCTGTATTACGCTCACTATCGCGTGGAGATAAACTCACCGTGCGATTCCCTTCACTGGAGAACACAAGCACGATATTCCCTTCATGGTTTATATACTCTTAACGTCGCGTGGCGGCATTCAAAAACAACGGCAACGCAAGGAAAAGTGTTTCCTGCCTCAAAATTTGTACAGTTTTCGCAAACAAATCAGGGCGATGGTGCGGTTTGTTTCTTCACTGCGTCAAAATCGCGCGCCGCGAGAGGCGATTGTGGCGAAGCTCTGGCGCAACTGGCGAATCATGTGGCGGCATTGCGGCGTTGAATTCTTGGATTCGGCACAATTACGCTTGAATCCTGCCACGCGAGGGCAGTAACGACGCAAGGGGTGGCCGGTGGGGTCACAACCAGCGAGAAGCAAATGAGCCAAGGTTTCACGTCCTATCTGGATCATTTCGGGTTCACGCAGCGCCCGTTTTCACTGACGCCGGATCCGGAGTTCCTGTTCTGGTCTGATGCCGTGCGCGGGGCCTTCACCATGCTGCAATATGGGCTGTCGACACGGGCACCCATCACGCTGATCAGCGGCGAGATCGGCGCGGGCAAGACGATCCTGCTGCAGCACTTCATTCAGGAAATCGAAGCCGATGACTCGCTGTCCATCGCGCTTGTGACCAACACGCGTCCCAAGACGCGCGAAATCCTGCAATGGCTGTTGCCCGAACTGACCAAATCCGACATCAGCGAGGAAGCCAAATTCCTGCGCGTGCAGGAATTTCTGGTGCAGGAATACAATGAGGGCCGCCGCGTCCTGCTGGTGATTGATGAAGCGCAGAACCTGTCGCCCGAGGCGCTGGAAGAGTTGCGCATGTTGACCAATATCAATCTCGGCAAGGAAGAGGTGCTGCAGCTCTTCCTGATTGGCCAGCCCGAATTGCGCGACCATGTGCGTCGCCCCGAGCTGGTGCAATTCGCCCAGCGGGTCGCGGCGAATTACCACCTGCCCTATATGGAACGCGACACTGTGCTGAAATACATCGCGCACAGGCTTCGCGTTGCGGGTGGCACGCCAGGCATTTTCAGCAAACAGGCCGCCGAGTTGATCCATGAGCAGACGGGCGGCATCCCGCGGCTCATCAACCAGCTTTGCGACATGGCGCTGACCTATGCCTATGCGCAGGGCGACGGTATGGTGAAGCGGAGCACGGTTCAGGCAGTGATCGACGACGGCATCTTTTTCTCGCCGACCCCGCCCAAGACCTGAACGCCTACCAGTGGCCTGTGCTCTCCATGCTGGCCCAAGGCTCTGCCGGGGGCAGCGCATCGCCCTTTTGCAACAGCTCAACCGAGATGTTGTCGGGTGAACGCACGAAGGCCATGCGCCCGTCACGCGGGGGGCGGTTGATCGTTATGCCAGCGGCCTGCAATTCGGCGCATTTGGCGTAGATATCCTCGACCTCATAGGCGAGATGACCGAAATGGCGGCTGTCAGAGGGCAGGGCGTCGTCGCCGTCCCAGTTCCATGTCAGCTCGACCGGGCATTCAGGCTGGCCGGGCGGGGCCATGAAAACCAGCGTGAACCGCCCAGCGTCGCTGTCATGACGCCGCGTTTCCTCCAGCCCCAGCAACCGGTAAAACGCCATCGAGGCGTCGAGATCCTTGACCCGGACCATCGTGTGCAAATAGCGCATCCTATCCTCCTGTGCTTCCTTGTCAGATAAAACGCACGGCTCTGGTCTTCAATGGGGGTTCCAGAATCATTCCGGACTGGCCTAGGATGCGCCCACAATATCCGGTAGGCGGGGCAGGGCATGAGACAGTATCTTGATGGATTGCAGCATATCCTGGAGGCAGGGACGCCCAGCGATGACCGCACGGGCACGGGCACGCTCTCCGTCTTTGGCTTGCAGATGCGCTATGATCTGGCCGACGGCTTTCCACTGGTCACCACAAAGCGCGTACATCTGAAATCTGTCATTCATGAGCTGCTTTGGTTCCTCTCCGGCGATACAAATGTTCGATATCTGCAAGAAAACGGTGTGAGTATCTGGGACGAATGGGCTGATGCGGAGGGCGATCTGGGGCCGGTTTACGGGCGGCAATGGCGTGATTTCGGTGGCGTCGACCAGATCGCCGAACTGGTGCGCCAGATCCGCGCGACGCCTGACAGCCGCCGGCTGATCGTCTCGGCCTGGAACCCGCCGGATGTGCCGCAGATGGCGCTGCCGCCCTGTCATACGCTCTGGCAAGTGCGGGTGCTCGGCGGGAAGCTGCATCTGCAACTCTATCAGCGTTCGGCGGATATGTTTCTGGGCGTGCCCTTCAACATCGCCTCTTACGCGCTCTTGCAGATGATGCTCGCGCGCGTGACAGGGCTGGAGCCGGGGACGTTTGTGCACACGATGGGCGACGCGCATATCTATTCCAACCATATGGAGCAGGTGAAAACGCAACTTTCCCGCGCCTCGCGCCCGCTGCCCCGCATGGAAATCCTGCGCAGCCCGGAGACGATTTTCGATTTCACCTATGAGGATTTCCGCATCCACGACTATGATCCGCATCCCGCGATCAAAGCGCCGGTGGCGGTCTGAATGCTGAGCCTGATTGTCGCGCGCGCCCGCAATGGCGCGATTGGCCGGGGCGGCACGATCCCTTGGCATGCCCCTGAAGACCTTGCCTTTTTCCAGCGCGAGACGCTTGGCGGCGCGATCATCATGGGCCGCAAGACCTGGGAGAGCCTGCCGCGCCGCCCGCTGCCGCGCAGGTTGAATGTCGTGGTCACATCGCAGCCCTTGCCCGAGGCGGAGAACACCATCTTCATCGGGCTCGACGCCGCGCGGGACGTGGCGCAGGCCGGAGGCTATATGCGCCATTACGCGATCGGCGGGGCGGCGATCTATGCGGCGTTCCTGCCGTTAGCGGATAGGCTGCT
Source organism: Paracoccaceae bacterium (assembly GCA_003565055.1). GTDB lineage: Bacteria > Pseudomonadota > Alphaproteobacteria > Rhodobacterales > Rhodobacteraceae > Roseinatronobacter. The sequence continues at coordinate 5,664 of PXDM01000356.1, read as the reverse complement.
GATTACCGAGGTCGATCTCGATGTCCCTGATGCAGATACGTTTTTCCCTGATCTGCCGCCCGAGACATGGCGCTTGAATGCTCAGTTGACCCTGCGCGAGACGGCCCCGCGCTGCGTGCTGCATGAGTATCTGCGCCGTTGACGCGGGACGCGGCTTGCAGCCGCCGCGCGTGGTAACTAAGTCTTCTGTAACATGCTCAAGGAGACAGAAGTGATGCAGATTCAAGTCAATACGGATAACACGATTTCGGGGCGCGAAGATGTGGTGCGTTTTGTGGAAGACGTGCTCGGCTCCAAGCTCGGCGCTGTTTCGAGTGCGATCACGCGGATTGAAGTGCATCTGCAGGACCAGAATGCCGACAAGAGCGGCCCCGATGACAAGCGCTGCATGGTCGAGGTGCGTCTGGAAAATCGCCAGCCTGTGAGCGCAACCAACACGGCGGATAACCTGCAATCGGCCGTCACTGGCGCAGTGGACAAGATGCGCAATCTGCTGGATCGCGAAATCGGCAAGGCCCGCGCCAGGCGCTGAGCCCCGCCCAGCTTTCGAGGCAAGGCGCGTCCCGTCCGGGGCGCGCTTTTTTCGTGCCGCGCTCGGGCCTGTCATCCAATAACTGCCGCGCTGCCATGCGCTATCAGACCCGCGTTATTGCGCGGCGACAGAGCTCTGCGTGAACCTCCGTTTGCGGGACAGACCCGCATCCCGACACGCACATTGCACAGGAGGTTTCCATGCGTTTTCCCACTCCCCGCTCCCTGAGCCATATGGCCTTCGCCTGCGCGCTCGCGTTGGCCGTGCTGCCCGCCCATGCCGGGTCGAACCAGGTCACGGTCGATCAATGGGGCCGCGACAATTCCATCGCGACCTCGCATCGCGGCACGCAGCAGCGCATCGCCATTACCCAGCGCGGGCGGTCCAATCTGTCCTTCAATACGCAGGACGGGGCGCGCAACCGCGTGACGGTCGGGCAATCCGGCTGCCACAATGTTGCCGATACTGCGCAGGGCGGCCAGCGCAATATCGTGGGTGTCGCGCAGATGGGCTGCCGCAATGATGCGACCGTCACGCAATCGGGGCGGCGCAATGCGGTCGGGGTGATCCAGACCGGGCAGGGCAATACGGCCACGGCCAGCCAGCATGGTAACGGCAATGTCGTTCTGATCATTCAGGATTGAGCGCAGCCTTTCGACGACTGTCACAAAGGAGATATTTCATGCCTGCGACCCCTTATGCGCTTGCAGCACTGGTCATCACCGGCGCGGCCTGCACAGCAAGTCTCGCGACGCCCTCGCGCGAGCGACCTGCCCCTGATCCGCTGATCTGCGAGTTGCAGATTCTCAACATAGCGCAGGGTGTGCGCTTGCGCGCTGAGGTGCAATCCCCGCGCGCAGTCGAGGGCGAGTACATGCTCGCCATCGACCAGCGCGGTGCGGGCGGACAGACAACGATCCGGCAGGGCGGCCCTTTCGCCCTGCAAGCCGGAGAGCGCGCCACGCTGAGCCAGTCCGATCTCGCAGGCCGCGCGCGTGATCTCGATGCAGAGCTGACGCTCCGGGCCGGGGGACAGGTGCAGACCTGCCGCGCCGCCGCCCTCTGAGCAGTCGAATGCAGAAAGGACATATCGCCATGTTACGATTTTCGCTCGCAGCGCTCGCGCTGATTCTGCCGCTTGAGGCGGCGCAGGCCGCGGGCCTGTCGCTCTCGCTCACGGCCCGCAACGCTGATGAGGCGCGCGCGCTCAACACCGCGATCACGCTTTACGCGCTGCATCGCGATATCCGCGCGGGCGCCGATCTGCGCCAGGCCGGGCGCAATCACACGGCCCGCGTGCAGCAATCGGGACCGGGCAATCTCGGGCTGATCCGCCAGCGCGGGCAGGGCCATAGCGCTGATCTGACCCAGACCGGCGGGGGCAATGGGCAGGTGATCTTGCAATTCGGCACGGGTGCGCGCGCGGATATGCGCCAGCATGGCGGGCAAGCGGGCATTCTGCTGCAGATCGCACCGTGATCGCCTGCGCAGCTTCGGGGCGGTCATGCGCCTGAGGCTCAGGCGAATTCGCCCTGCACGCACCAGCCGTCGCGTTGCGGTGTGTGAAACAGCCAGAGCCGGGCGCCCCGGTCGGTCTGCACGCACCAATAGTCGCGCAGGCCCGTGCGCCAGGCCGGGTCGTCGAGCCACCATTCCGGGCTGATCCGTTCGGGGCCCGTTGCCGCGACCACTCCCCACCAACGCCCGCGCCATTTGAACCGGCGCGGCACTGCGCGGCCTGTGCCCGCGATGGGTTCGGGCGCGAAGTGAATCAGCGGGCGCAAGGGGCCGCCCTGGGGCCAGTCGGGGGCCGGGTCGCAATAGGCGGCGGCCGCGATCTGAAAGGCTTTTTCGGGGATGTGGCTGTCAGCGGGCTGAAACCGCGTCACATTTTCGAAACCCACGCGGTTGCACAGCCGCGTCAGAAGATCGGCCAGATCGCCTTCGGCTTTCGCGCCGCTGGTGGTGATCTGCTGGACCGGCAGCGCTTCGGTCTGCAGCGCCACGAGCCGCATCCGGTCGATGCCGAAGCCTGCATCCATCCCGTCGAGCGCCCGGTCATAGAGCCGCGCCATTGCCGCCGCGTCGCGCATGGCCCGCGCCAGCCCCAGTTCCAGCCGCACGACCGTGCCATCGGTGCGCGTCAGCTCCAGCGCCAGCCGCCGCGCGCCCATCTCGGCGCGGCGCAGATGATCGCAGAGCCGCGCGAGCAGCCGCTCCAGCCCGGCCGTGATGTCGCTGGTCAGCCCGATGGGATCGGGCAGCGACAGGCGCACCGCGAAATTGGGCGGCTCTGGCGCCGGGGAGACAGGCTCGGACAGCGCCCCCAGCGCCTGATCAAGCCGCAGCATCGGTTCGAGGCCAAAACGGCGCACCAGCCCTGCGCGCGGCAAGGCGCTCAGGTCACGGATAGAGCGCAGGCCCAGACGGGTCAGCCCCTCCAGCGTGGCGGGGTCCAGCCGCAGCGCGGCCAGCGGCAAAGGCAGGAGCGCGCGCGCGCTCGCCCCGGCGGGCACGACCCTGCCGCGCCCGAAATGCGCCACGGCCCAGGCCGCGCCGCGCGTGTCGGCGATGGCCGCGCGCGTCTCGAACCCCATCCGCGTCAGCCGGGCGGTCAGATCGGCCAGAACGGCGGCCTCGCCCCCCATCAGATGCGCGGCCCCGGTGATGTCGAGCAGCAGCCCGTCCGCGCCGTCCACCGCGACCCAAGGGCAATAGCGCAAGGCCCAGCGGCGCAGGGCGTCAAGCGCCTGCGCCTCTGCGCGCGGATCGGCGGGGCGCGTCAGCAGATCGGGGCAGAGCGCGCGGGCATCGGCCAGCCCCATCTCGGTGGTCAGCCCGCGGGCCTGCGCTTCGGCATTCACACAGGCCAGACGGTCGGCGCCGCGTGCTTTCGTGACCAGCGCGAAGGGCCCCGGTGCCGGGCGGCGGCGCAGGGACAGATCGGTGCTGAAACGGGGCAGCCAGAGCGACAGGATACGGCGGGACATGGGGGGCGATAGATGTTCACACAATGTTCCAATTTAGGCGGCGGGGGCGCGCGAGTCGAGTCCCTCCCCTTCCAGATTGCAAATTCCCCGCCCCTCGCGCATAAGCCTCAGCAAGACAGCGACAGGGTGGCCCTGATGAATTATCTGGAATTCGAAAAACCTCTGGCCGAGATCGAGGGCAAGGCGGCGGAACTGCGCGCCATGGGGGCGGCCAATCCCGAAATGGATATCGAGAAAGAGGCTGCGGCGCTTGATGCGAAAGCGCAGAAATTGCTGGTGGATCTCTATCGCAACCTGACGCCATGGCGCAAATGCCAGATCGCGCGCCATCCTGACCGGCCCCATTGCCGCCGCTATATCGAGACGCTGTTTGACGAATTCACTCCGCTCGCCGGGGATCGCGGTTTTGCCGAGGATGAGGCCGTGATCGGTGGGCTGGGGCGTCTGAACGGGCGGCCCATGGTGGTGATCGGGCAGGAAAAGGGCCATGACACGCAAAGCCGGCTCCGGCGCAATTTCGGCATGGCCCGGCCCGAAGGCTACCGCAAGGCGATCCGGCTGATGGATATGGCCGACCGTTTCGGCCTGCCGGTGGTGACCTTGGTCGACACGCCGGGCGCTTATCCCGGCAAGGGCGCGGAGGAGCGGGGCCAGGCTGAAGCGATTGCGCGCTGCACGCAGAAGTGTCTCAACCTGCGCGTGCCGTTGGTCTCGGTGATCATCGGCGAGGGCGGCTCGGGCGGCGCGGTGGCCTTTGCCTCGGGCAATCGCATCGCCATGCTGGAGCATTCGGTCTATTCGGTGATTTCGCCCGAAGGCTGCGCGTCGATTCTGTGGAAAGACGCCGAGAAAATGCGCGACGCGGCCGAGGCGCTTCGGCTCACGGCGCAGGACCTCAAGAAACTGGGGGTCATTGACCGGATCATCCCCGAACCGCTGGGCGGCGCGCAGCGTGACCCGGTGGCGATGGTGAAATCTGTGGGGGCCGCGCTGAACACGATGCTGGGCGAGTTGGAGAGCGAGAGCCCGGATGCTCTGCGCGCGTCCCGGCGGCAGAAATTCCTCGAAATGGGTGCCAAGGGTCTGGCGGCCTGATGCGTGTTTCGTGATGCAGATCGCGTATCAGCAGGAACGGATCTCGGCTGCGGAATTCGCAGAGATCCTGCACAGCTCCGGGCTTGCAGCACGCAGGCCCGCAGATGATCTCGCGCGGCTGCAAAAGATGCTCGACGGGGCGGCGCTGATCGTCACGGCGCGCGATGACGCCGGGACGCTGGTCGGACTATCGCGGGCGCTGACGGACTGGGCCTATGCCTGTTATCTCTCTGATCTTGCTGTGCATGCCGGCTATCAGGGGCAGGGGATCGGCACCCGTCTGATTGCGCTGACCCGCGAAGCTGCGGGCGCGCAGAGCATGTGTCTGCTCGTCGCGGCCCCCGGTGCAGAGGCGTTTTACCGCAAGATCGGGATGGAAGAGGTCGACCGGGCGTTCCTGTTTGCGCGCGATCAGTGAGGTTCGGCTGAAATCCGGGCGTGGGCATCGCGGTTGATTGCGGCATGCCCCATCGCCACCGGGCGCAGTGGGTGAGACCGCGCCGCGCCTTGGCCGCCTTGCGCGATCGCTCGCCTTGCCATGCGCGCGCTCATTCATGCCGCATCGGAAGCCGTATGCGCCGGATCAGGGGCGCTGATCTCGGCAAGGCAGGCCGCGCAGATCGCGGCGACGGGGCGGTTCGCGGGGATGATCCGCGCCGGGTAATCCGGGACAGCTTCGCGGCGGTTGCGCCGTAGCGCGGATTGGAAGCCTTTTGAGCCCGGCGCATGGCTGGGCGAATTGCGTTTCCCAAGCCGCGCGGCGATGACATGATCCGGCGCGGTCAGATGCAGAACATGCCGGAATCTGCTGATATAGGGCGCGACTGTGCTGCCAAATCCGCCAATCACAAACGCCACTTCGCGCTCTGGGTCTATTTTCTCGAAGCACTGCGCGACACGCGGCGCAGGCCAGCCCCAGGTCACCGTCGCATCAGGAAATTCTCGCGTCAGATCATGGCGCAGATCGCTGAATTGGCCATTGGCGCAAAAGCTCGCGATCTCGCGATCCGCGTCGATGATCACATGCCCCAGCGCTTGCAGGAAATG
>PXDM01000511.1 GCA_003565055.1 Paracoccaceae bacterium | reverse complement strand
CGCCAAGCGCCAGGCTGTGACGAACCCGACCAATACGGTCTTTGCCGTCAAGCGCCTGATTGGCCGTCGCCTGACCGATGCGGAAGTCGAGAAGGACAAGAGCCTCGTGCCTTACGCCATCATCGACGGTGGCAATGGTGATGCATGGGTTGAATCGCGCGGCGAGAAATACAGCCCCAGCCAGATTTCGGCCTTCATCCTGCAGAAGATGAAGGAAACCGCAGAGAGCTATCTCGGCGAGAAGGTCACTCAGGCCGTGATCACAGTGCCCGCCTATTTCAACGACGCGCAGCGCCAGGCGACCAAGGACGCGGGCAAGATCGCTGGTCTGGAAGTCCTGCGCATCATCAACGAACCGACCGCCGCAGCACTGGCTTACGGTCTCGACAAGAAAGAAACCCGCACGATTGCAGTCTATGACCTCGGCGGCGGCACGTTCGACATCACGATCTTAGAGATCGACGATGGCCTCTTTGAAGTGAAATCCACCAACGGGGATACCTTCCTCGGTGGCGAAGACTTCGATATGCGGATCGTCAATTTCCTCGCGGATGAATTCAAGAAGGAAAACGGCGTCGATCTGACCCTCGACAAGATGGCGCTGCAGCGTCTGAAAGAGGCGGCAGAAAAGGCCAAGATCGAGCTGTCTTCGTCCTCGCAGACGGAAATCAACCAGCCCTTCATCTCGATGGACAAGAACACCGGCCAGCCGTTGCACATGGTCATGAAACTGACCCGCGCGAAGCTGGAATCGCTGGTCGGCGACCTGATCAAGAACTCGCTCAAGCCCTGTGCGGCAGCGCTGAAAGATGCCGGCCTGAGCAAGGGCGATATCGACGAAGTGATCCTTGTCGGCGGGATGACCCGTATGCCCAAGGTGATCGAGGAAGTGACCAACTTCTTCGGCAAGGAGCCGCATAAGGGTGTGAACCCCGATGAGGTCGTCGCGATGGGCGCGGCCATTCAGGCGGGCGTGCTGCAGGGCGATGTCAAGGACGTGGTGCTGCTCGACGTCACGCCGCTGAGCCTCGGGATCGAGACGCTGGGCGGGGTTTTCACCCGTCTGATCGACCGCAATACCACCATTCCGACCAAGAAAAGTCAGGTCTTCTCGACTGCGGATGACAATCAGAACGCTGTGACGATCCGGGTCTTTCAGGGCGAGCGCGAAATGGCGGCGGACAACAAGTTGCTGGGTCAGTTCAACCTCGAAGACATTCCACCCGCGCCGCGCGGCATGCCCCAGATCGAAGTGACTTTCGATATCGACGCGAACGGGATCGTGAATGTTTCTGCCAAGGACAAGGGCACTGGCAAGGAGCAGAAGATCACGATCCAGGCTTCCGGCGGCTTGTCTGATGCAGATATCGAGAAGATGGTTCAGGATGCCGAAGCGAATGCCGAGGCCGACAAGAAGCGCCGTGAGCTGGTCGAAGCACGCAATCAGGCCGAAAGCCTGATCCATTCGACCGAGAAGGCGATTGAAGAGCACAAGGACAAGGTTGACCCGACCACAGTCGAAGCGATCGAGCTGTCGATTGCTGCGCTCAAGGATACGCTGGAAGGGGATGATCCGGGCAAGATCAAGTCCGGGATCCAGAATGTGACCGAAGCCTCGATGAAGCTTGGCGAAGCGATCTACAAGGCGCAGACCGAAGCTGAAGCGGGCGATACCAGCGATTCGGAAGAGCCGCGCAATGTCGATGATGATATCGTCGATGCCGATTTCGAAGATCTCGGCGAAGACAAGCGCAAGTAACTCCTGATCAATCGGATTGGAACCCGGCCTGAGATTTCGGGCCGGGTCGTTTTTAGGAAGCAGACAGCATGGCTAAACGCGATTTCTACGATGTACTCGGGGTCTCTCGCAACGCGACAGTGGACGAGTTGAAGAAGGCTTATCGCAAGAAGGCCAAGGAGCTGCATCCGGACCGGAATTCCGACAATCCTAATGCTGAGGCCCAATTCAAGGAAGTGAATGAGGCATATGACGCGCTGAAAGACCCCGACAAGAAGGCCGCATATGACCGCTACGGTCATGCAGCCTTCGATGGTGGCATGGGTGGCGGCGCGCGCGGTGGACATCCGGGCGGCTTCGGTGGCAACCAGGATTTTGCCAGCGCCTTTTCGGATGTGTTCGAGGACCTGTTCGGCGATTTTGTCGGCGGGGGTCGCGGGAACGCTCGCTCGCGCGCCTCGCGTGGCTCTGATCTGCGCTACAATCTGCGGATTTCACTCGAGGAAGCCTATTCGGGCACGCGGAAAACCATCCGGGTGCCGCGCCTGTCGGAATGTGAGTCCTGCAATGGCACCGGGGCCGAGGGTGGCGCCGAACCTGTGACCTGTCCGACCTGTTCAGGCATGGGCAAGGTGCGCGCGCAGCAGGGCTTTTTCACCGTCGAGCGGACGTGTCCGACCTGTGGCGGTTCCGGGCAGATCGTCAAAAACCCCTGCAAAGCCTGCGCCGGGGCGGGGCGGGTCGAAAAGGAAGCCAGCCTTTCGGTGAATATCCCTGCTGGTGTGGAGACAGGAACCCGCATCCGTCTTTCGGGCGAAGGTGAAGCAGGATTGCGGGGTGGCCCGGCGGGCGACCTGTATATCTTCATCAATGTCTCGGAGCACCCGATTTTCAAACGCGAAGACATGACGCTCTTCTGCCGCGTTCCTGTGAGCGTGGCCCGCGCGGCGCTGGGGGGCGAGGTTGAAGTGCCGACCCTCGACGGCGGCCGCTCGCGCGTGAAAATTCCCGCCGGGAGCCAATCCGGGCGGCAGATGCGCCTGCGCTCGAAAGGCATGCCGGCGTTGCGTGGCAGCGGTCACGGCGACATGCTGATCGAGCTGGCCGTTGAGACGCCGGTGAACCTGACCCAGAGGCAAAAAGAGCTTCTCGAAGAGTTCGAGAAGCTCAGTGCGGAAAACAATCCTGAAAGCTCAAGCTTCTTCGATAAGGTCAAGAGCTTCTGGGAAGGGATGAAAAGCTGATCAGATCTGGCAGGCGCGCGCGACACGGTTCTCGATCATGGACCGTTCGCGCAGCAAGCGGGACACGCGCGCCGAATTATGCGCCTCCAAGCCAGAGCTGATCGTCGAGCAGGCGATTTGGTTGCCGCTTGTCGTCACGCAATGATATGTCTGATATCCGCGTGTCGCGAGATTGGCTGTAAAACCCAGGGTTCCGGCGGCGCGAGCGGCTTCGATACGCGAATCGTGAACCCGAAGCGCGTGGCTCGCAGTTTCACAGCTTGTGTCTGCGCGCGTCGGAAAGAAGTAACTGCATCCGGATAGTGTGAGTGTTCCTGCGATCAGAATAAGTGCGCGCATGAATAGCCCCGTCCTCGAATGTTATGTGTTTGTGCTGATCTTATTGCCATCTGGATATCGGCGCGCTGAGTCAACGCGCCGAAGGTTGTTTGCATCAACTGAGAGCTGAAGCCGTGGTTTTGCAGGCAACCCCTACGCCGCACGCTTCGCAACCCTCAAGCGATGGGCTCAGTTGCCTTTGCGGCAAGGGGCCGGGCGCATCACGTAATGGCCGGGGCGCACCAGATGCTTTTTCTCTTCATAGAGAGCAGGGTAATGCATACGATACACTTGCTCGACACCACCGCCATTGCGGTATTCGAGCTTCGTTTTCGCGCCCTTCACCAGGTGCTTGGTGGTGCGATACTCCGGTGCCACGTACACTTTGTCGAAGCATTCGACAACGTGTCCCTTCCATGCAGCCGCCGGTGTCGCGAAGAACGGCGCCATTGCAAGGGCAAGTGCCGGGAGTGCGATCTTTTTCATTGTAGTCCTCCTAAGGATGTTAATTCAGTTTTTTGTTTTTTGACTGCTCAAAATGCCCCATGTAAGTGCGCGGATTTCTGCCTGTTCACAAAAAAATGCCACACTTGTGATGATGCTAGCATCGCGTTTCCGTTCTTGCAACATTCCAAAACACAAATTTTCACAGTTAACGCATTGTTATGACTCACTCTCCATGATGAGCGGAACAGGTCGATGATTGGGGGAGCCATGTATCATCCGTCGGGAATTTCTATGTCGCGCGCACAGACGGCAACTGTGCAAGCCGCGCGCGGTTTGGCGCAATACGGAACGCGCTCTGAATCGGAGCGTCATCTGCGCGATCGTCTTGTGCTCGGCGGTGGTCCGACGATGCGGGATCGTGAATTGCTCGAACTTGTCCTGTCCCGCGCTGTGCCGGCGCAGCAGGTCAGGGCTTTGGCTCAGCGCTTGATCCAGGCATGTGGGGACTTCAATAAAGTGATCGCGGCGCCGCCCACACGGTTGCGCGCGATTGGCGGCGTCACTTCCGCAATTGTGGCAGAGCTGAAACTCGTCGAAACCTGCGCGCATCGGATGGTGCGTGCGCGAATCACCGATAAGCCCGTCATCTCAGGCTGGGACGCACTTCTGGATTACTGCCACACGGTCATGTCCCATCGCCCGACCGAACAGTTCAGGGTCCTGTTTCTTGACCGAAAAAACCGTTTGATCGCGGATGAAGCCCTGGGGGAGGGCACCGTTGATCATGTCCCGGTCTACCCCCGAGAGGTTGTGCGTCGCGCCTTGGAATTGAACGCGACAGCGCTCATTCTCGTGCATAATCACCCGTCGGGCGATCCCAGTCCCTCAGAAGCTGATATCACAATGACCCAACAGATCCGGGCTGCAGCGGAGGCGCTCACGATAATTCTGCATGATCATTTGATCATCGGATCCTCCTGCGAAGTGAGCTTGCGTGCGGAGGGGCTGCTCTGAGTCGATGATCAGTGGCTGGCGAAGTCGGCAGGTTGCTGCGCGGAAAGCGGCAAATCCATGATGAGAGTGCCTGTCTCTGACGGGCATTCAGGGACCATCATCTGCGTGTCATTCACGTCGGACGGGGTGCCAGACGTGCTGCTGAAAACATAGGCCGAGACCACTTGGCCACAGAGACTGTCGTCGAAATCCAGTACCAGCTCCGCCCTGCTGGATGACGCCAAGTCGATGGGGATGGAGTAGATTTCTGCGATCATCGGCTCTGCACTGTCACGATTGCCAAGTGTGATCAGGAAAGCGTCCTCGGCGACTTGGTCAAACGGTTTGCGGGCATGAAGATGGCCCTCGCCGCCGAATTCTGCACCAAGATGGAAACCGTGGAGCCCGAGCCCCGGGGTGCCGGTCCATTGTGCAACAAGGCGAAAATAGGCATCAATGTCGGGCACCGTCACGGAAGCCTGCTGGTAGATGTCGTCGCCCAGGAAGACATCGACCCTCGCGTCAGCGGCGAGAGCAGGGAGGAAGGTCGCGAAATTCCCATCCTGATCGGTTTGCTCCGTGAATGCGAGATCCGCGTGACTGATCACGAGCCGCGTGTCGGGATGACAGGGGGCAGTGAGCACCAGTTCAATCAGGGCGTCGACGGCTGCTTTGGCCGTCAATGTCGGCTCGCAACCTGGCGCGGCCTCGGACCTGTTGGCATGCGCTGTGTCTGCCCCGTTGGTGCGTGTCCGTGCCATGAGATCAGCATCGGCCACCAAGAGCGCTGTCATCTGCGTATCTTTGACAGCGAAGGTGTCAGATTTCGTCTGCAAAGGCTGATCTCGCGCGTCAGAGACATGCATGACCTCCGAACGCTCCGAGAGTAACAGATGCGTTCCATAGGTCGATGCCGCTATGGCGAGAACGACGATGCTCGCGCCGCGCAGAATCACTTTTCTATTCATAACGTCACCCAATACAGCCCACTTAACTCACAGAGTGACCTGAGATTCGGGCAGTATTGGGGCTGAACTGTGGTGTTCGCGTAAAAACGGAAACAGGCCGACGGCTTGAGACTGATTACATGACTTTGCCGTGACAATGTTTGAATTTCTTGCCCGAGCCACAGGGGCAGGGGTCATTGCGACCGGGATTGCCCCATGTTGACGGGTCCAACTCGTCAAAGCCCTCCACAAGCGGCGTGGGCGCCTGACCGTCATGCGCTTCAGCCACTGCCGCGCTTTGTTGCTGCAGAGCAATCTGGCGGAGCATCTCGCGCTGTTCATCTTCGCTCAAGGGCCGGATGCGTGAGAGATATCGCGTGATGTCCTCACGAAGTGAATTCAACATCGTCTCAAAGAGAATGAACCCTTCGGATTTGTATTCGTTCAGCGGGTCTTTCTGGGCATAGCCACGGAAACGCACTGCCGAGCGCAGGTGGTCGAGCGTCAGAAGATGCTCGCGCCATTTGCGGTCGATTGTTTCCAGAAGGACCTGTTTTTCCAGATTGCGCAGGGTCGTCGCGCCGAATTGCGCAAGCTTCTCTTCCATCAACGCATCCGACGCCGCAGCCAAGCGTTCGCGCACGACATCCTGCTCAACCCCGTCTTCCTCGCCCCAGGCTTCTGCCGGGATATCGACCCCCAGCTTCTCCAGCGCCTGATTGCGCAGCCCTTCCATATCCCATTGCTCAGAGTAGCTTTTCTCGGGCATATGGGTGTCGACCAGATCATCGACCACTTGATGGCGCATATCGTCAATGATCTCGGACAGGTCGTCAGAGTCCATGATCTCCAGCCGCTGATCGAAGATCACCCGGCGCTGGTCATTCATGACATTGTCGTATTTGAGCAATTCCTTGCGCATGTCGAAATTGCGTGCCTCGACCTTGGCCTGCGCCTTTTCCAGCGATTTGTTGACCCAAGGGTGCACAATCGCCTCGCCTTCTTTCATGCCCAGCGTCGAGAGCAGCTTTTCGAGCTTCTCGGATCCGAAAATCCGCATCAGATCGTCTTCGAGCGAGAGGAAGAAGACCGAGCGGCCCGGATCGCCCTGACGCCCCGAGCGCCCGCGCAACTGGTTGTCGATGCGCCGGCTTTCATGGCGCTCCGTGGCCAGCACGAAGAGCCCCCCGGCCTCGATCACGCGCCGCTTCTCATCGGCGACTTCGGCCTCGATGCGCGCGCGGGTCTCGGTCGGATCCGCGTCGGGGTCGGAGGAAAGCGCCTGCATCACCTGCATGTCAACATTGCCGCCCAGCTGAATATCGGTGCCGCGCCCGGCCATGTTGGTCGCAATCGTCACCGCCCCAAGCCGCCCGGCATCGGCGACGATCTGGGCTTCTTTCTCATGCTGGCGGGCATTGAGCACGTTATGGGGAATGTCATTGGCACGCAGCAGGGCCGAGAGTTCCTCGGATTTCTCGATCGAGGTCGTGCCGACAAGGATCGGCTGGCCCTTGGCATGGGCCTCGCGGATTTCCTCCAGCACGCCGCTCAGCTTCTCGGCGGCGGTGCGATAGACCTGATCATGCTCGTCGAGGCGCGCAATCGGCAGGTTGGTCGGGATCTCGACCACGCCCAGATTGTAGATTTCCTGAAATTCCGCCGCCTCGGTGGTTGCGGTGCCGGTCATGCCCGACAGTTTGGAATAGCGGCGGAAATAGTTCTGAAAGGTGACCGAGGCATAGGTCACGTTCTCAGGCTTGATCTCGACGCCTTCCTTGGCCTCGATGGCCTGATGCAGTCCTTCATTGAGCCGCCGCCCCGGCATCATACGCCCGGTGAATTCGTCGATCAGGATCACTTCGCCATCGCGCACGATGTAGTTCTGATCCTTGTGGAACAGCTTATGCGCACGCAGGCCCTGATTGACGTGATGTACGAGCGAGGTCGATTCCGGGTCATAAAGCGCGCGATCCTCAGGCAGGATGCCCGCTTCATGCAGCTTGAGTTCGATGAATTCATTGCCCTCATCGGTCAGCGTGGCGCTGCGCAGCTTCTCGTCGATCATGAAATGCTCTGGCTGCAGCGACGGGATCAGCGCGTCGACCTTCACATAGAGATCCGAGCGGTCCTGTGACGGGCCAGAGATGATCAGCGGCGTGCGCGCCTCGTCGATCAGGATCGAGTCGACCTCATCGACGATGGCGAAGTTGTGGCCGCGCTGGTTCATATCCTCCACGCGCATGCACATATTGTCGCGCAGATAGTCGAAGCCCAGCTCGTTATTCGTGGCATAGGTCACGTCGGCACCGTAGGCGTCCTTCTTCTCGCTGGCGGGTTGCTGCGAATAGACGACGCCAGTGCGCATCCCGAGTTTCTCGAAAACCTTGCCCATCCATTGCGAGTCGCGCCGGGCCAGATAGTCATTGACCGTGACGACATGCACGCCCAGCCCAGAGAGCGCATTGAGATAGGCCGGGAAGGTTGCAACGAGGGTCTTCCCTTCGCCTGTCTTCATCTCGGCGATATTGCCGCGATGCAGGAAAATCCCACCGATAAGCTGCACATCATGCGCGCGCAGGCCCAACGCGCGCCGCGCGCCTTCGCGGCAATTGGCGAAGGCCTCGACCAACACATCGTCGAGGCTTGCGCCCTCGGCCACGCGCGTTTTCAGCTCTTCGGTCTTGGCGACCAGCGCATCATCCGACATCGCCTGATAGTCGGCTTCCAGCGCGTTGATCTCGGCGATCAGCGGGCGAACGGTCTTGACCTTGCGATCATTTGCCGTTCCGAAAACCTTTTTCGAGATCGCTCCGAGCCCCAACATGCGTGTTCTGCCTTTTATACCTGTTTGCAACGACTGTCGCGCTGCTCATTAATTTGTCATGGTCCCGGGACGCACTGGGGGTTGTCGCCCTGCGCTCGCTTCCATACAACGGCATCGAAACCACGCGGCCCGCGCCCGGTCAGACCTCTGAGCGATGTAATGGGCGGTCCGAAAAGTGTCAACGTTGCGCGCTCGCCGCGCCTTGCCCGGAGTAGGGAATATGGTCAGATTTTCGCGATTGAATGTCACTTTTGCTGCGGCTCTGGCGGTCGCGACCCCGGTCTTCGCGCAAGAGGATGTCTCGCATTCCACTGTCATCGCCTCTGTCAATGGCGCCGAGATCACGCTCGGCCATCTGTTGGCTGCGCATGCCACCTTGCCTGACCAGTTTCGATCCATGCCCGCCGAGTCTCTGTTCGAGCCATTGGTCGAGCAGTTGATCGAGCAGACGGCGCTCATGCAGCAGACCGAAGGCTCGCTGACCGTGCGCGAGCAGATCGCCTTCGAAAATGAGCAGCGCGCCTTTATCGCCAATGCCGCGCTGAGCCGCGCGGCAGAAGAAGCGCTGACGGAAGAGAATATCGAGACGGCATACACGGCCTTTGTGACCGAATTCGACGGTCGCGAGCCCACGCCGGAATTCAATGCCTCTCACATCATCGTGGAGACTGAAGAAGAGGCGCAGGAGCTTCGCGCGCTTCTGGACGAGGGCGCGGATTTCGCGGAGCTCGCACGCGAGCACTCGATGGACGGTGCTGCGCAGGGCGGTGGTTCTTTGGGCTGGTTCGGTCTGGGTGCGATGATCCCGGAATTCGAGGAAGCTGTGCAGGCATTGGACGTCGGCGACTATATGGGGCCACTAGAGACCCGCTTCGGCTGGCATCTGGTGTTGCTCAATGACACGCGCATGTCCTCTGCGCCGCCTCTGGATGAGGTGCGCGAGGCGCTGGAGCAGAATCTGCAACAGGAAGCCGCACAGGCCGCGCTGACGGCCGCGACCGAGGCTGCGACAATCGAGCGGTCTTATCAGGAACTCGACCCGAGTGTGCTGATGCGTGGTGAGTTGCTGGACGAGTGAACCGCCTGCGTGTAGGACATGCGCCGTGGCCAGTCTATTTTCGGGCTGGCGCGGGGCAGGGGCAGCGCTGATGGGCAAGAAGAAACTCAAGAAGAAGATCAAGGCGTTGAAGGCAGAACGCGCGGCGCTTGCGTCGCGCCCGGCCTCGGATCCCGTCTCGCCTCTGGCCCCGGCGGTTTTTCCCGATCTGCCGGTGATCCGGGGCGCGGAGTTCGCCGTGGCCTCCGCAGGGGTGCGCTACAAGGGCCGGTCGGATGTGATGCTGGCACGCCTCGCCCCCGGCACAGTCGTCGCAGGTACTTTCACCCGCTCGGCCACACGCGCGGCCTCGGTGCTCGATGCGCAGGCGAAGATCGCGGGCGCGAGTGATCAGGGCGCGGCGATCCTCGTCAATTCCGGCAATGCCAATGCCTTCACTGGTGCGCAAGGCGCGCAATCCGTGGCCGCAATCACCGCGGCCACAGCCGCTGCGCTGGATATGCCCGAGACGCGGGTTTTCACCTCATCAACCGGCGTGATCGGCCAGCCTCTGCCGCATGAGAAGATCACGGGCGCGCTGAACGAGTTGCGCGCGGCTTTGTCCGAGGCGGGGCTGCCGGACGCCGCACGCGCGATCATGACGACCGACACCTTCCCCAAGGGCGCAGCGGCGGAGCTGGAGATCGACGGCAAACCCGTCAGGATCGCGGGCATCGCCAAAGGCTCCGGCATGATCGCGCCGGATATGGCGACGATGCTGGTGTATATCTTCACCGA
Source organism: Paracoccaceae bacterium (assembly GCA_003565055.1). Classification (GTDB taxonomy): domain Bacteria; phylum Pseudomonadota; class Alphaproteobacteria; order Rhodobacterales; family Rhodobacteraceae; genus Roseinatronobacter. The sequence goes on along the minus strand of PXDM01000511.1, from coordinate 6,162 downwards.
TGCGAAGATCACGCAATCGACGCTCCAGGGCATTGTTGCGCGCCAGACAGATCGCAGCTTCAATTGCATCACTGTGGATAGCGACACGTCGACCTCGGACATGCTGCTGGTCGCCGCGACCGGGGCGAGCGATGCGCCTGTGATCTCGGACGCCAGGAGTTCGGAGGGCCGTGCCTTCACGCAGGCGCTGGGCGACCTGATGCTCGATCTCGCGCATCAGGTCGTTCGCGATGGCGAAGGGGCTACGAAATTCATCGAGGTCGCAGTGACCGGTGCGCGGTCAGATGCCGATGCGCGCAAGCTGGCTTTCGCCATTGCCGATTCGCCGCTGGTCAAGACCGCTGTGGCTGGCGAGGATCCGAATTGGGGCCGCATCGTCATGGCCATCGGAAAATCCGGCGCAGAGGCCGACCGTGACAAGCTGTCGATCCGCTTCGGCCCGCATCTCGTGGCGATGGATGGACAGGTCGCGCCGAGCTATGCCGAAGAGATCGGGGCCGCCTATATGCGCAACGATCATCTGGTGATCGGGGTCGATATGCGTCTGGGGGCCGGGGCGGCGACGGTCTGGACCTGCGATCTGACCCATCGTTATATCGAGATCAACGCGGATTATCGTTCGTGAAGCTGGTTCTGGTGGCCGCAGTTGCGCTTGTCGATACCGATGGGCGTGTGCTTCTGGCGCAGCGCCCGGAGGGCAAGTCCATGGCGGGCCTGTGGGAATTCCCCGGTGGCAAGGTCGAATCGGGCGAGACCCCGGAAGCCGCCTTGATCCGCGAATTGCACGAAGAACTCGGGATTGACACCTGGGCGAGTTGTCTCGCGCCGCTGAGCTTCGCGAGCCATGCCTATCCCGAGTTTCACCTGCTCATGCCGCTCTATGTCTGCCGCAGATGGCAGGGGCAGCTTCAGGGGCGCGAGGGCCAGCGGCTGAAATGGGTCCGCCCGACCGAGTTGCGCGACTATCCGATGCCTGAGGCGGACCTTCCCTTGATACCGATTCTCCGCGATTGGCTCTGACACAGCCGCTTTGTTTCGCAATCGCCGCCAGTGCGGACGTCTCTGGGCTATTGTTGCGGCAAAAATAGACCGGAAGGCAAAATCGGGCGAAATCAAGGTTAAAAGAAGCTGGAAAGCGTCAAAACGTTTGAAATCTAGCGCGCGACGGGGCAATACTCGAAACAAGTTGGAAAGAGTTTTGGTTTAGGTATTCACTATACGGACCCTGCGCGACAAACGTGTTGTGTTCGATCTCCAAGCATGACGCCTGAACAACGGCATGCGGGTTTCTACTCAAAACGCCCTGATCCTCTGGATCAGGGCGGTTTGCGTTCCGGGGGTCAGATATGCGTCAGCCAGAGCAAAAGCGTCGTTGCGTCAGGGGGGCGCTCAGTCGATCTCACGCGCCTGATCAGCCAGCATGATGGGGATCCCATTGCGGATCGGAAACGCCAGATGGGCCGCTTTCGATATGAGTTCCTGCCTTCTCTTGTCGTAACTCAACACGCCATTTGTGACAGGGCAGACCAGGACCTCCAGCATCTTGCGATCAATCAAAACACTCGCGTCGTCATCATTCATTGCAGCACATTTTCATCGCCACCACTGCGCAGCGAGAACTCCATCAGCATCACCAGCGTTTCGCGCCGGGTCTGGAGCGAGGGCGCCTCAAGAAGCGCCTGCTTGTCATCGGGTTCAAACGGGCAGAGCATCGAGAGCGAATTGACCAGAAGCTCGTCTTCCGCATCCTCCAGACTGCTCCAATCCGTCGAGAGTTGATGCTTCTGGAAAAAGCGTTTGAGCAGCGTGAAAAACGCCTCGCGTTTCAGACCTGCATCCGTTTCTTCGCGGCTCTGATCCTGTTCGAAGCCGGACCAACTGACCTTGGTGCGCCGGTAGGGGGTGAACCCCGTCACTTCTTCAACCACGCGGAAGCGGGACTTTCCAGTGAGGGTGATCAGATACCGCCCGTCATCCGTTTCGGAAAACGCGCTCAGACGCCCGGCGCAACCAATGCTTTGCAGGGTCGGCTGCTCGGAGCTTGGCACGTCGCGCGGCTGAATCATGCCAATCAGCCGGTGCGGCGTCTTCATGCAATCTTCGATCATCGCCAGATAGCGCGGCTCGAAGATGTGCAGCGGCAACCGGGCGCGCGGCAGGAGCAACGCACCGGGAAGCGGGAAGATCGGGATCAGGTCGGGCAGGTCCATTGCGCGGGTCATGCTCTGGAAACTAATGCATGCGCCAGCTTAGGCAAATATCATCGAGCTAAGACGCCGCCGCCCTTTGGCCACCAGCGGGTCATTGGGTTTGAGCGCGTCGAAGATGGTGAAAAGCTGGGTTTTGGCCGCGCCCTCGTTCCAGTCGCGGTCCCGGCGGAACAACTCCAGCAATTCCTCAACCGCCGCTTCAGATTGACCGGCGGCATAAAGCGCCTGTGCAAGATCGAACCGCGCCTGGTGGTTGTCCGGGTCAGCCTCAAGCGCGCGGCGCAGATCATCCACAGGCCCGGCGGATTGGGCCTGTTTGGCCAGCGCGAGCTTGGCGCGGGCCGCGTCGAGTTCAGGCGCATTGGCAATCGCAGGCGGGGCGTTGTTCAAAAGCGCTTCCGCCTGATCGAGACTTTGGGTCGCGATCTGCGCATGCACCATCCCGGCGAAGGCGCGGGCATTGCCCTCATCCTCGGCCATGACAGCGGCGAAAATCTGCGCCGCATCGGTCACGGCACCCTCCTCCAACATCGTCTCGGCTTCATCGAGCGCCGCCGAGAGACCACCATCGCCCGACATATTTGCGAGTTTGGCGACGAAATCCTTGATCGCAGAGGGCTGTTGCGCGCCCTGGAACCCGTCCACAGGCTGGCCCTGAAAGAAGGCATAGACGGTCGGGATCGACTGCACGCGCAACTGCCCTGCAATGGCCTGATGCTCGTCGATATTGATCTTGACCATCCGCACCTTGCCCTTGGCGGCGCGCACTTCGGCTTCCAGCGCCGGGCCGAGCGTCTTGCATGGGCCGCACCAGGGCGCCCAGAAATCGACGATGACCGGCACCTCCTGACTGGCCTCGATCACCTGCGTCATGAAGCTCTGATCCGTGCCATCCGCGATCAGATCGGCCTCTGCGGTCTTGTCGCCAAATTCCAGCATGTTGCCCTCTTGTCTGGTAAGATCGTCTTTTGCGTTATATGGGCCGCGCGGGGCCAAAGGGGAAGGGGTCAGAGATCGAAGCTTGCGAATACTGGCGCGTGATCGGACGGCTTTTCCCAGCCGCGCACGGCGCGCATGATCCGTGAGCCATGCCCTGCCGCGCTGATATCGGCTGTGGCCCAGATGTGATCGAGCCTGCGGCCCTTATCCGCGGCATCCCAGTCGCGCGCGCGGTAGGACCACCAGGAATAGAGCTGACCTTCGGGGATGTCCTGACGCGTGATGTCGACCCAATTGCCAGCCTCTTGCGCCGCGCCGAGATGTTCGACCTCGATCGGCGTATGCGAGACGATCTTGAGCAGTTGTTTATGCGACCAGACGTCATCCTCGCGCGGCGCGATGTTGAGATCGCCCACGAGGATCGACCTCTCCGGAGCCGTCTCGCGGAAATGATCGCGCATTTCGGTCAGCGTGTCGAGTTTGTGCCCGAATTTCTCGTTGATCGTGCGATCTGGCACGTCTCCGCCTGCTGGAATGTAGCAATTGTGCAAGGTCACACCGTTCTCCAGCCGCCCCGCGACATGGCGCGCATCGCCGCGCGCGCACCAGTCGATATGGCCCGCATCCTCCAGCGGCAGGCGCGACAGGATCGCGACGCCGTTATAGCCCTTCTGCCCGCGCGCGACCCAATGCGGATAGCCGGCCTTGGCGAAAAGTTCGAAGGGGATTTTATCGACCGGGCTTTTGCATTCCTGCAGACACAGCACATCGGGCGCTTCTTCGCGCAAGAGTTTCAGCACAAGATCGGCGCGCAGCCGGACTGAATTGATGTTCCATGTGGCAAGCGTGAAGGGCATCGCAGGTCTCCGTATCGCGGCGGGTCTTACTGGCATGCAAGATGGGCGCGCGGCAAGGGCGGTCGGCAGAAAAAAAAGTCCGGGCGCTTGGCCCGGACAAGGTCTGAGGGAGGAGGGAGCGCCGATGCCCCGGCGCAGGGAAACTTCACTTGCAGAGCGGTGTCGCTCTTTGGGTAATTTCCCCGCAAAGCCGGGCGAGACTATGGCGCAACCTTGCTCATTGTGCGGCCAGCCGGTAGCCCCCGGATTCGGTGACCAGCAGCGACACATTTGACGGGTCAGGCTCGATTTTCTGGCGCAGACGGTAGATATGCGTCTCGAGCGTATGAGTGGTCACCCCGGCGTTGTAGCCCCAGACCTCATGCAACAGCACATCGCGCGGCACGACCCCTTCGGGCGCGCGGTAGAGAAATTTCAGGATATTCGTCTCTTTCTCGGTCAGGCGCACTTTGCGGTCATTTTCATCGACCAGCATTTTCTGCGCCGGCTTGAACATATAGGGGCCGAGCTGAAAAACCGCGTTCTCGGATTGCTCATGCTGGCGCATCTGGGCGCGCAGCCGGGCCAGAAGCACAGGCAGCTTGAACGGCTTGGTGATATAGTCATTCGCGCCAGAATCGAGCCCGAGGATCGTGTCCGCGTCTGAATCATGCCCGGTCAGCATGATCACGGGCGATTTGAACCCCGCCTTGCGCATCCGCTTGCACAACTCGCGCCCATCCGTATCCGGCAGGCCCACATCGAGGATCGCCATGTCGAATTGCCCGGCGCGGAGCTTTTCCATCGCATCGGCCCCGTTCGCGGCTTCGAACACATCGAATTCGTCCGTCATGACAAGCTGCTCGGAGAGGGCTTCGCGCAGGTCATCATCATCGTCGACCAGCAGGATCTTGTTGAGTTTGGCCATGAATTTACCCTTTCGTGGTTGTGGTTCACACATGTGTGCGCGGCTTGTGAGCTGCAAGATTTGCAACAAAGGACTCACGCGGACGTGTCGCAGGGCGCTGGAATGTTTCAATTCCTTCAAAGCCGGGCTACATCTGGGCTCGAGTTGCAAGAGGCGCGAGACATGGCCTTCGGCCTGACCCCGGTAGAAAAGATCAATCGCGCGCGGGCCGATCTGCGGCTCGGGGTGCCGGTCGTGCTGTCGGGGGCGGGGCAGGCCCCGGCGCTGGTTCTGGCCGCCGAACTGGCAACGCCCGCGCGGCTGGAGGAGTTGCGCAGCCTCGGGCCGGGCCTGACGCTGGCGATCACGCATCACCGCGCGCAGACGCTCAAGGCGCGGGTCTATGATGGCGACCTGGCCCGCGTGATCGTCACGCCGGAGATGGGAAGCGCCTGGGTGCGGGCCGTGGCCGACCCCGCCGATGATCTGCGCGTTCCGATGAAAGGCCCGCTCACCTCGCTGCGCGATGGCAGCGATGCGGCGCTTGCGCGGGCGGCGCTGGCGCTGGTGAAATCCGCGCAGCTCTTGCCCGCCGCGCTGATGATGCCGCTGCCCGCGAGTTTTGCGGCGCCGGAGTTGACCGTGCTGGAGGCCGAGGTCGTGATGGGCGAGTTGGCGCGCGAAAGTGAGCTTGCGCCTGTGGTCAACGCGCGCTTGCCGATGGCGTTGGCAGGGGCCGGGCGGGTGCATGTGTTTCGGCCCGGCGATGGCGGGGTGGAGCATTACGCGATCGAGATCGGGCGGCCTGACCGCGCAGCCCCGGTGCTCGCGCGGTTGCATTCGGCCTGTTTCACGGGCGATGTGCTGGGCTCGCTGAAATGCGATTGCGGCCCGCAACTGCATGCAGCGCTGTCGCAGATGGGGCAGGCGGGGGGCGGGGTGCTGCTCTATCTCAACCAGGAAGGGCGGGGCATCGGGCTTGCCAACAAGATGCGCGCCTATTCCCTGCAAGATCAGGGTTTCGATACCGTCGAGGCCAATCACCGGCTGGGGTTTGAGGATGACGAGCGCGATTTTCGCGTGGGTGCGGCGCTTTTGCGGCGGATGGGGTTTCGGGATGTGCGGTTGATGACGAATAATCCGCGCAAGGTCGAGATGCTGGATGCGCATGGGCTGCGGGTGGTGGAGCGCGTGCCTCTGGTCGTGGGAGAGACGGCGGAGAACCGCGCTTATCTGGCGACCAAGGTGGCGAAATCGGGGCATTTGGCAT